>NZ_JBFTNF010000075.1:0-31798 GCF_056397345.1 Cupriavidus sp. 05N38 | reverse complement strand
GGCGCACACAGCGCCCAGCGCCGCCGCGGCCAGCGCGCCGATCACGGCCTGGCGCTCGCCTGGCCGCCCGCGCAGCCAGCCGGCGGCCAGCACCAGCGGCCCGGCGGCGACCAGCGCCTCGGCCAGAAAGGCGGCAATCCAAAGCCCGGCGCCCGCAAGCCCTGCCGGGGCGTTCAGGTGCTGGAACAGCGTGAGATTGAGGGCGAGCAGCGTCGGCATCGGGATCCTGCGAGTCTGGCGATGCGACAAGGATAGGGCGCGGTGGCTTAAGAAACTCTTAAGGGCGGTGCCACTGTCACGCCTCGCCTTGACCATGCCGTGCTTGTTTCAACCTTTGCGTCACGGGCTTCCGCCCCGTGTAGCCCGAGGCCAAGGTGCTCATCGAGCGCAGGCCACACAGTGCCCATCGCCATCAACCTCCGGCCAGGCTGGGAGCGCAGGTCCACTGTGATCAATCACAGTTTGCCGCCAAGCTGTTCGTGCATACAATCGCAGCAATTCCACCGCTGAAGAAATACGGGCGCTCCATGCCGACCTCCGGCCGCAAGCTGAACGCAGTCTTGAACGCAGTTCCATCCCGAGCAGTCGCAGGGGCGGTGGCGGCGTGCGCGGTCGCAGCCGATTTCAAGACGCCGGCCGCTACGACGGTTGACGGCTACACGCCCGAGCCGCCGCCAGCCCAGACCTCTCCTGCCGCCACTCAGAGTTGTTCCCCGCGGGCAACGTCTTCTGGAGGCTGGCCGGCCAGGTCGCACAAGCTTTCTTTGCCGGTGGCACGCTCAATCGCTTGCATGGCGCGTCTCCAAATCCTGCTCGTCCTATGGGTCGATTTCCAAGGCTGCAACCCGCGCATCCAGCTTTTGCGGATTCTCACGCTGTCGTACCGACGAGCACGCCAGACGTGCTTTACCCGAGCATTCCCTGTCACGCTGCGGCGCTACTGCACATTCGGCTATCCCATGATCCTGATGGAGGCGACCGCGCTTTAACAGCATTCCTGCAATCGGCTTGGCGCAAGCTGCATACGCGCAGTCGTCGTTCCCCGCGTTGTCCGCGTTGCAATGCCGGTTTAACTCGCTATGACGGCGTGGATACCAGTGGGTTGCCACAGTTCTTCTGTCATCACTGTCAACGCCGATTTAATCGATTGACCGGCACTCCGATGGCCAGGCTTAAATCGCCGGATAAGGTGTGGACGTATTTCCACCTCCTGTCGAAGCCCATTTCGGTTGCCGCATGTGCAAGGCAACTCGACATCGCGCACGAAACGGTATTGAACTGGTCGTTGCAGACGCGCTTGTGGTTGCTTGCGTTGGATCCCACCGGAACCTGGGAGCGCCGCGTGCAGCTTGGCGTGCGCTATGCGGTGGCACCGTCCAGCGCGCTGGAAAGCCCAGTCTTCCCGTCGCAGGGCTGCAGGTGTGCTTTGGCAAGGGACGAAGGCGCGTTTCAAGGCGGCGCGGACAACGGGCCCTTGTTAATGCGGGTCTGCCCGCTATGTGAGCGGGCGCGTAGCCTCGCAAACAAGTAGCAGGACAATAAGAAAGGCGTCGTCGTGGTCTCCGGCCGGTGGCCAAGCCCGCTACTGCACCCGATGTCACGAACACGTTGGTGCGCAGGTAGTACTACCGTTCATACACGATCATTGCGCCGACTACGAATGGCGAGAGCAAGCGGGCGCCAACGTAACGAAGGACCGCAACGTATGTGCGACAGGGTCATCCCTTGTGCTTGAAAGATAATTCTTTCAAACACGCTAGTCTCTTGCGGCACCTCCCCACCAGACACGGATCGTTTCGGTCATTTTTACCGCGGACTATTGACGCAATTCTCTGTCAATTTAATTAGATTCCGTCATCGCTTGAAAATGGTCAGGGGTAGCTTACGCCTAAGCGAGTGAAGCTCGACGCATTAGGGAAATTCCGGGGCAACAGAAAGCTCCCTGCAATGGATTGGAAAGCTCTTTGTAAGATGCCCCTGTCATAAATGCGCAGACTATATGTAGGGAGCGTTTTATGTATAAGAAACCAACTAAAATAAAAGTTGGTGCAGCCGTATTTCTGGTGTGTGCTTCCAGGGTTGCGTTTTGTGTCGAGCTGAGTGGAGACACCAATCCAGTGCCGCTCGTGCCGGCAGCGACGAAGCCAGTGCCAGCCAGCAGCACGCCAGCCACTGGATGGGACCGGTCAGTCCCGGGGACGCGCGCGCCTGACGCGTCCGAGACTTCTCCGGCCACGACGGTCAGTGAGGAAGAAAAGACGAAGGGTCTCGTCGGACCGGGGTTCTCCTTGTGGGAGTTGTCGGAAGAGTTGCGCGCCAGCAACCCGCAACTGATCCAGGCTCGCTCGCTGTATATGGCAGCGAAGGCCACAGTGCCGCAGATCGCCGCCCCCAACAATCCGCAGGTGGGGTTCATCTGGAGCAACCTGCCCAAGAACAGTCCGCTGGCGCTGGCGCGCGCCGAGACCTTTAGCTATACGCTCACGCAGTCCATCCCCTTTCCGGGCAAGAAGGCACTGGCCGCCGATATCGCCAACACGCAGGCAGAGTCCATCGACGCGCAGCGCGACGCGCTGTACCTGCAACTCTATGCGCAGCTAAGCACGACCTACTTCCAGGCGCTGGCGCAGAAGGCACAACTCGATGTGTTGCACCTCAATCTCAAGCGGCTGGAGCAGGTCAAGCAGGTGGCACGCATCCGCTACGCCAACAATGCGGCGGGCTATGTCGACTATCTGAATGCACAGGTGGCCCAAAGCAGCGCGCAGAACGACACCTTTGGCCTGGAACGCCAGTACGACAACGCACTCAAGACCATCAACACGCTGATCGGCAAGAATCCCGAGTTTCCGCTCGAATTGCGCCAGGACGCCAGCGCAGCACGCTTGCCGCCCACGCCTTTGCCCGAACTGGAGGATATGGCGCTGCGGGAGCATCCCAATATCCGTGCCTCGCGCTTCCAGGTGGAAGCGGCCGAGAAAGGCGTGCGCCTGGCCCGCAAGGCCTATCTGCCCGACTTCCAGATCGTTGGCACCTTCAACGGCAACAACCCGCCACTGGGCTTCAAGCCGGCCAGCTACGGCATCGAGTTCGACGTCATCATTCCGCTGTTCTTCTTCACCAAGGAGAAATATGGCGTGGATGAGGCCGTGGCCAACAAGGTGGCGTCCGACGCCAATCAACAGTCGGTAAGTCAGCAGACCCTGCTGGCGGTGGACACCGCGCACAACAACCTGCGGCAGTCGGTGAACCAGGCCGAGTTCCTGCGCCAGCGGCAACTGCCTGAAGCCCTGACAGCATACAAGATGGCCTTCACCAACTACGCCAATAACAATGCCGTCTTCACCGACCTGCTCACTGCGAGCTCCGCGCTCAAGAATGCCGAACTCGCAGTAACACAAGCCGAGTCCGAAGCACGCCAAGCCTACTACACGCTCGCCGCCGCGGTGGGCCGGGACAAATTCTGAAGGCCGTCGGGCCTGGAACCTATGAACAAGAATCTAATGATTAGCGCCGGCTTCGTGGTAGTCCTCACCGCCGGCATCTGGGGCGGAAGAAACTGGGCCCAAATGCAGCAGCCCGACCAGCGTGGCAAGGCGGTCGAGTCGGTGCAGGCTGCCTCGTCCTACGCCAACCCCGAGGCCGCCAGGCCGCGCCCCGTGCCATCGCTGCTAAAGCTGCCTGATGGCGGCTTCGACCCAAAGGCGGTCAAGTCCGTGGTGTTCAGCCCGCAAGCCGTGACGATCGACACGCCCACGCCCGGCAAGCTGGCCTACAACGTGCAGCAAGCCAAGCTGGCGTCCGCGCGCGTGGCCGGCCGCGTGGAGCGCATCCTTGTGTTCGAGGGCGCCGTAGTCCATGCCGGTCAACCACTCGCCGAGCTGTACTCGCCCGAATACATCGCTGCGCAAAATGAGTTCCTGCTTTCGCACAACGCCTATCACACCTTGAGCAACAGTGACCTGAAGGAGTTGGTGGATGATGCCAAGCTGACCATGCAGTCGTCCGAGAACAAGCTGCGTGTGCTGGGCGCGTCCGCCGAGGACATCGCGCGCATCCGCGAGCGGGGCACCGTTTCCGACACCTTGACCGTCCGCGCGCCGATCGGAGGCACCATCGTCAAGCGCGACATGGATCCGGGCTCCTATCTCAATGTCGGCGATTCGCTGATGAGCGTCATCGACACGCGTTCGATCTGGTTCACTGGCAATCTCTACGAAAACGATATCAAGAATGTACGCCTGGGCCAGACCATCGAGATTGAAACCCCGGCCTATCCAGGACGGCACTACCGAGGGCGTGTCAGCTTTATCGCGCCCAATGTCGACGCCGACACCCATACCCTGCAGGTGCGTTGCGACGTGCCCAACCCGGACGGCACGCTGAAGCCCGAGATGTATGCCACAGCGCGCATCGTCACCGGCAGCACCCAAGCCCTGGTGGTGCCGCAATCGGCCATTGTCAAGGACCAGGGCAAGCTCTACTTGATGCTCCAGCCTGACGACAGGCACATCGAGCGCGTGCCCGTGCAAGGCACACCGCTGAGCGACGGCACCTTCCAGGTCACCGACGGCGTGCCGGCGGGCGCGTCCGTGCGAGTGGTGACGCAGGGCGGCATGCTGCTCAACGAAATGCTGCTCAAGCAGGAGGACTGAGATGGTCTTCTCGCCCATTAGAAGCGTCCTCAAGCGGCGCCTGGTTATCGTCTTCCTGGCCCTTGGCCTGCTGGCGGCCGGCGTGCTGAGCTTCTTGCGGCTGCCGCTGCAAGCGTATCCCGGCGTGGCGCCGGTGACGGTGCAAGCCATTACGCAGTGGCCCGGACGCAGTACAGTCGAGGTAGAGCAGCAGATTACGATCCCTGTGGAGAACGCACTGGCCAGCGTGCCCGACGTGCAGTCCTTCCGCTCGGTTTCGCTGTTCGGGCTGTCGGTGGTGACCGTCAAGTTCAAGGAGGGCGTGGACAACTTCAAGGCGCGCCAGAACTTCGTCACCTACCTGTCGCAGGCCAACCTGCCAACTGGCGTTCAACCCAACCTGTCGCCGGACGGCGACGCCACCGGCGAGATCCTGCGCTACCGGATCGAGGCCAACGGCGTTGACGTGACCACGCTAAAGACCTACCAGGACTACAGCGTCTACAAGGAGATCAAGCACGTTCCTGGCGTGGCCGACATCACAGCGTTCGGCGGCATGGTCAAGCAGTACCAGATCGTGCCAACGCCCGAGAAGCTGCAGGCCTACGGACTCTCGCTCAAGCAGGTGGTGGATGCGGTTTCCAACGCCAACGCCAATACCGGCGGTGGCCTGATGAAGTCCGGCGAGCAGCAGTTCGTGGTGCGTGGCGTGGGCCTGCTGCAAACGCTCGACGATATCCGCAACGTTACCGTCTCCGTATCCCAGGGCGTTCCGGTGCGCGTGCGCGATATCGCCGTGGTCCGGGTGGGCAACACCCCGCGCCTGGGCATGGTGCAGTTCGACCAGCACGACGATATCGTCGAAGGCATCGTGCTGATGAAGCGCGACGAGAATGCCACCGAGGTGCTGGCACGCGTGCGCGACAAGATTGCCGAGATCAACCAGAACGTGCTGCCGAAGAATATCCAGGTCAAGACCTTCTATGACCGGCAGAACCTGCTCGACATCACCATGGGGACCGTCGAACACGCGCTGTTCGTCGGCATCTCGCTGGTGCTGATCGTGCTGTTCATCTTCCTCGGCAGCTTCCGCGCTGCGGCGGTGGTGGCGGCGGTGATCCCACTGGCCTTGTGCGTGTCCTTCATCAATATGGACCACTTCAAGGTGCCGGCCAATCTGATCTCGCTGGGGGCAATCGACTTCGGGTTGATCGTGGATGCCGCGGTGATCGTCATGGAGAACATCATGCGCCACCTGGAGGAGGGCGAGAGCAATGTCGCGGACGGCATCGTCAAGGCCACCAGCGAAGTCCAGCGCGCCATGATCTTCTCCACCGGCATCATCATCGTGGCCTATTCGCCGTTGTTCTTCATGGGCGGGGTGGAGGGGATCATCTTCAAGCCGATGRCATTCACCATGGGCTTCGCGCTGTTGGCGTCGATCGTGCTCGCGTTGACTTTCGTGCCGGCGGTGACGTCCTTCGTATTCCGTGGATCGCTGCGGCCGCATTCGCCGAAGTTTATCGCGGTGATCCTGAGCGGCTACAAGCCCCTGCTGCGCAAGCTGTTGAGAAAGCCCGGCCTGGTCTTCCTGGCCGCCTTCGTCGGCCTGGCCGGCACGCTGTACAGTTCGCGCTATCTCGGCACGGAGTTCCTGCCCACGCTGGAGGAAAACAATCTGTGGCTGCGCATCACGCTGCCCAACACCGTTGACCTCGACTACTCGGCTTCCATCGCGCGCGACCTCCGCGGCTTCTTCCGCGATCAGCCTGAGGTGAAAACCGTGTCGGTACAGATCGGACGCCCGGATGACGGCACAGATTCCACCGGCGTGTTCAACCAGGAATACGCGCTCTACTTCAAGCCACCTGCCGACTGGCCCAAAGGCGCCACCAAGCAGCAGGTGGTGGAACGGCTGAGCCAGCACCTGAATCGCATCCCAGGCATCGAGTACAACTTCTCGCAGTACATCCAGGACAATGTGAACGAGGCGCTGTCCGGGGTCAAGGGCGAGAACTCAGTGAAGATCTACGGCTCCGACCTGGTGACGCTGCAGGACAAGGCCAGGGAAGTCGAGTCGATCCTGAAGAAGGTACCGGGACTGGCCGACGTCGGCATCTTCAAGGAACTGGGCCAGCCCACGCTGAACATCACGGTTGACCGCGAGAAAAGTGCACGCTTCGGCATGAACGTCAACGACATCCAGTCGGCGGTGCAGTTCGCCATCGGCGGCGATGCGGTGACCAACATTCTGGAAGGCGAGAAGACTTTCGGGCTGTCGGTGCGGCTGCATGACCAGGCGCGCAACAACCCGGATGTCATCGGGCGCCTCCTGGTGGATACGCCTGACGGTCAGCGCATACCGCTGTCGATGGTGGCCAAGGTGGAAGCCACGGATGGCCCGTTCTTCGTCYACCGTGAAACCGGCAAGCGCTACATCGCCATCAAGTTCGGCGTGCGCGGGCGTGACCTGGGCAGCGCGGTGGCCGAGGCGCAGGAAAGAGTGAACAAGGCGGTGACACTGCCGGCAGGCTACAGCATCTTCTGGGACGGACAGTTCAACCAGATGAAGATTGCGCAGAAGAAGCTGGCCGTGATCGTGCCGCTGACCATCCTGGTGATCTTCCTGCTGCTGTACAGCACCTTCGGCAACTTCAAGGATGCGCTGATGGTAGTGCTGAACGTGCCATTCGCGGCAATTGGAGGTTTGCTGTCACTGCATATCGCCGGCGAAACCCTGTCGATCTCGGCGGGCATCGGCTTCCTGTCGCTGTTTGGCATTGCGATCCAGGACGGCGTGATCCTGATCTCCTACGTCAACCGGCTGGCGCAGTCCGAAGATTTGCACGAAGCCGTGGTTGAAGGCGCGGCGCTGCGCCTGCGTCCGGTGGTGATGACCGCCATGCTGGCCGGCCTGGGCCTGCTGCCAGCGGCGCTTTCGCACGGCATCGGATCGGAAGCGCAACGCCCGCTGGCGCTGGTGATCGTGGGCGGCATGGTGACCACCACGCTGCTGACGCTACTGGTGCTGCCCGTGGTATTTGCTTGGGTCAATCGCCATCGCGGACGTAAGGGCGGGCCCCATGCAGCCTCGCTGACGCCGGCCGAAGGCGTCTGAATCTGAATTCACCATCGGCCGGTGCGCGCGAGGCGTACCGGCCACAGAAGAGGAGATTGTCATGACCAGGGAAATGCGTGTCCTTCCCATGCTGCTGGCTACCGTATTTTGCTTCTGCCTCGGCGCGACTTTCAGCGCGACGGCGAAGACCTCAAGCCAAGGCAAGCAGCAGGCAGCAAAACCGTCAAAACAGCAGAACCGGAATTCCGTCCTTCCCGCCAACACCCGGCCCTAGCATTCGCCGGTCTCGCAAAACGCGTGCAGTCCGTTCGAGAGCTTGAAAGAAGTAAGCCCTGCAAACCAAACACGTTTGCAGGGCTTTATCACCGATTGCGGTAACGAAGCTTCGATCAGCTCGATTAAGTGTCTATTGAGGTACCCGCACAACCTATGCGGGCGGATTATTTATTATTTCTGGCAAAGGCTACCATCGCACTTTAGTCCATTGCAGCAATTGTTGTCCTTGCCGCACAGTTCGTTCTCCTGTTTGCAACTGTCTGCGGTCACTGTCGAAAATGGACCTCGCTTGATTGTACTTGCCAAGAACAAAGGAAGCCGTGAATCGACATTTTCGCGATGTGCTTGGGATATGGGCGGCTGGCGCGGTGCTGGGCTTGGTGGGGACTGTGCGAAGCTACTGAACGTGACGCTAAGCGTCGACAGGGCCACGCACAAGAGGATTCGGTTGCGCATATTATTAACTCCATTTTATTGCCAGATATGATTCCCCCGGTACGGCCCAGCGTAGGAAAAGGCATTAGGAATTGCAAGACAGTTCTGCGACTCGGATAGTCGCCGCACCACTAGTGGAAATCGGAGAGCGACGACGACGGTTGCCACTTGGAAGCATTGGCTCGCGTGGGAAATGGAATCCCCGCGGCACCGCGGTCCGCCTGGCGCTGGAGCAGGCGACGGATGGTCTTTTCGGCGTGACGGCGAATTTATTCTGGATCGGCTCTTCGCGGAAATCGACATCGATGTCTGGTGACGCGCCGCGTTCCCAGGAACCTTTAAAAAGCGGAATGCCTCCGCATCACCGATCCGCAGCCGCACGCCGGCATGCAACGCCAACCGCGATTCACGGGCGAAGCCGACTGGCGCGGCCGCGCGTTTCAGATATTTGCCAGGCAAGCAGCCCCGGGAGGAAGATGATCAGGTCCCGGATGCGGCGTGCACCCGCCAGGGCAATGCAGGTCGCGGGATCAATACCCAGTGCGGTACCAATCACGACAAATCCCCCTTCCTGAACCCCGAGCGCCGCAGGTACAAAAAAGGCTGCGCTACTGAGTGCGTGAATCAGAGCTTCGAGCACCACGGCGTCCACAACGCTTACCTGTGCCCCAAGGAAATGCAGCGCCAGCCAAAGCTCCAGCGCGGTCGATATGTACTGGAGCGGCTGCCAGAAGAATAGAAAGCGGAAAATGATCGGCCGGCGGCGCCAGATCAGCTTGATCGACTGATCGATCCTTGCTGGCTGACCTGTCAGCGCAGCAATTTTCCCGCTGGTAATCTTGCTGAGCACACGGCCGAGCCGTTCAAACGGGCTTGCGTGCTGCACCAATGCAAACAACACAAGCAGCGGCAGAAGCACCACCACGCCCCAGGCGAGATTGCCGGCGAGCTGGAAGGCTTTCGAGTCGGAATGCGCCGTCAGCAGGAAGCCGATTCCGACCATCGTAAATATCAGCTGGCTGATCAAGGTGAGTTGCATATCCACGATCAGGCTTGCYGATGCGGTCGACGACCGCAGTCCCCATTGCCGCATCAGGCGGAAGGAAACAATCTCGCCTCCCACACGTGCAACTGGCAGCAAGCTGTTCACAGACTCTCGAATCCAGACAAGGCGCAACATCGAGCCAATCCCCGGGCGTTTCGCTTCCAGAACCAGCGTTCTCCAATCGCACGCGTTGCACAGCATGGGAAGCCAATGCACAAGCCCGGCGAGAATCAACCCGCCTCCCGCTGTGCGCATCAATGAGAACACCTCGGTAGGGTCTTCGTGCCAGACGAGCCCAAGCGCAGCCAGCAAACCGATAAGAGCGGTGATGGAACCGAGATATCTCATGATACGAATATCAGTCCTCTTTGACGGGACGTAGCAGACCACTGCCACTAACCTCGAAGCTGTTTTTTGCCAGTGGCGAGATGACCCGCCTTGTCGAGGCTAATGAGCCATCTTGGAAAAATCAACTGTTATAAATACGAGGCTCAGGATAACCATTCTTATTCGCGTTTTCAACCAGCCTTCGAGTTATCCGCCAGCCGGGACATCGCGATGTGTCGCAGGTGGAGAAAGCAGCATGTGCGTATGCCATTGCTCGCTTTGTCGAGCCATCTGTCCGAGAGCAGGCTTTCCGGTACTCGACTTGGAACTGCATTTCCATCTGAGAAACCATTGCGATGACGATTGGCGGCGGACGGCCGGCAGCTGCAGAGCGCGTGTTTGCATCGTACTCTGCCGCCCCACATGCCGCTGGCGCCGCGTTCAATTCCAGAGGGATGAACTCCGAAAAAACTTCGCGGCGTCGGGAATAAATCGCGGTGTCAGGCGGTTTTACATGGGCCTGGGACCGGAGAGCACCGTGATCGCAACCGACAAGTCCAGCCGCTTCGCAAAAGTGGCGTTGCCGCATCTGGACGCGGCCTATAACCTGGCGCGCTGGCTAAGCGGCAGTGCAAGCGATGCGGACGATATCGTGCAGGATGCCTACCTGCGTGCGTTCCGGTTCTTTGACGGCTTTCACGGCGACAATGCGCGCGCGTGGCTGCTGGCCATCGTCAGGAACACGTGGTTCAGCGAATGGCGCAGGCGGCACAATGCAGCGGATAACACGCCGTACGACGAAGCGCTGCATGGCGACGAGCGATTGCCGGGGTGGATCGACGATATCGGCAGCAATCCCGAAACGCTAGCGGTGCGCCATGGCGATGTGGAACTGGTGCACCGCGCGCTCGAACAGTTGCCGGTCGTCTATCGCGAAGTGCTTGTCCTGCGGGAGCTCGAAGACATGAGCTATCGCGATATCGCCCTGGTTGCCGACATTCCGATCGGCACCGTGATGTCGCGCCTGGCGCGCGCACGTCACCTGCTCTGCTCTGCGGTGCGCGCCGAGCAGGCGAGGGTGCGCGGCGGCATTGACGGCATCGCGCCCCGGCCGGTGCCGGTGCGGGGTCATTCGACGGGAGCGAATCATGAATGATGATGCGATGGAAAACTCGCTGCACGGCATGCTGCATGACGGATCGCTCTATCACCGTGCACCGGCGCATCTGCCTGCGCGCGTGCTGRCCGGGCTGCCGCGCGAGGCGCGTCCCCGCATGGCCCGCTTCGCATGGCCCGTGCTTTCCGCTAGCGGCGTGCTGGCGTGGGCCGGTGGCGGCCTTGCCGGAGTGGCGGCCTCGGCGCTGGTGTTCGGCACGCTCATTCTGGTGCAGCCGCCGCAGGCCGATGCACTGAGGCAGGCGATCGTATCGAGCCATGTGCGCGCGCTGTTGTCGCAGCATCCGATCGATGTTGTATCGACCGACCAACACACGGTCAAGCCGTGGTTCAACGGCCGGCTCGACTATGCGCCGCCGGTCATCGACCTTGCGACGCAGGGTTTTCCGCTGGCAGGCGGTCGGGTGGACTATATCGACCGCCGCACCGTTGGCGTACTGATCTACCGCTACCAGAACCATCCGATCGATCTCTACATCCTGCCGGCAACGAGCGGCGCATTGGCAGCGGCAAGCTTTTCCACTGACGGATACGCGATTGCCCGCTGGCACCAGGACGGCATGAACTTCTGGGCCATCACCGATGCGGAGCCCGCGCACCTGCATGCCTTTGTTCAAGCGCTGCGAGCCACGCAAGGCGAGCAGGAATAAACCGGGCGCGGCCAGCGTTCTACTGGTGCACGGCGCACCGGTTCCGCAGGGATCCTGGATCGCCACGGAGACAGAGCGTCGTGCAGCACCAAGGCACAGCCTCCGTGGCGACACGCTCTGTGCCGCGGACCCTGGACTTACCGCATCTGGAGATTGTCATGAAATTCCTCATCCCGCTGGCTGCCGCCGCGCTGGCATCCTTCGCAGGCCAATCCTATGCCTTCGCCGGTCGCACCGACAATACCTGCGCCGACTGCAATACCCACGTTGCCGGGCCTCGCGATCCGTTCACGAACGGCGCGAAGACAGGCAAATTCGATGTCTTCACCGACGGCGAGAGGGTCACGGACCCGCGCGATCCGTTCACCGAAGGCGCTCACGCCTGAAATGCTGCTGTTGTGCCGCCGCCCAGCACGGTAACCGCTGTCTTTGGTTGCTGTGCGGGGTGCCGAACGGTCACGTTCTTCCAAACGGCGGCGTCACGGCTGGCCGTGCCGAAGAGCGCGTAGTCAGACCCGAGGCATCTGCGCCGCCCTGGATAGCACGCGGACACTCACCGGGTCATCGCGGCCTCGCAGGCGTGCGGACAGCTGCGGCAGGTCGGCGGCCAATACGCCGGCATGCAGAAAGACCTCTTCTGAGACGATCGCCTCGCAAGCAAGCTCTTTTGTCAACTGCTCAAGTCGCGAGGCCACGTTCAACGGGTCGCCAATCGCAGTGAATGCGACATGCTCGCGAAAACCAATCTGTCCCATTACCGCCCGGCCGCAGT
Organism: Cupriavidus sp. 05N38; assembly: GCF_056397345.1. Taxonomy (NCBI): domain Bacteria; kingdom Pseudomonadati; phylum Pseudomonadota; class Betaproteobacteria; order Burkholderiales; family Burkholderiaceae; genus Cupriavidus; species Cupriavidus sp. 05N38. The sequence goes on along the minus strand of NZ_JBFTNF010000075.1, from coordinate 19,404 downwards.
GCAATCCGATGCCAAACCGGATCGTGGTCTGCAACTGCTGCTCGAGCGCAACGTTGAGTTCGTCAATGCTGGATGCTACCAGCGGCACCGCGCTTAGCGCCTGACGACAAGCGGCGGACGGCTCGCCGCTTAAGCCAAAGATCGCGAGCACTGCGTCCCCCAGGAACTGGTTTGGCACGCCGCCCGCCTGGACTACCGCGGAGCAGACCGCACTCAAGAAACGACTGACCACGAACAGACTGTCGAACGGCAGTCGTGTCGCCGCAAGCTTTGTGGAATCCCGCATATCCACGAACATGAACGCCGCGAATTGCTCATGCGGCATGACGTCCCACTGGCGCCGTTGCAGGAAGGCCGTGGATGCAGCCGGTGGCACCAGTGGCCACACGGAGAGGTCGTGGGTCGGCCGCAACTGGCAGGCGAGGCGCACTGTCTGCGAATCCGCTCCCAGCCGCTCCAGAACGCGCCGCTCTGCCTCGCCCGGCGCGGGCAGCGGTACATCGCTGAGCACGCGTACCCGGCACAACGTGCATCGGGCGCGGCCGCCGCAGGCGCTGGCATGGGGAACGCCGGCCATGCGGCTGGCCTCGAGAACCGAAAATCCGAGCGGTGCGAACACCTTTCGCCCGTCCGGATACAGAACGCAGAGGCGCCCGATCCGGCGCTCCCGCGCAGTGCGCACCAGCCGCGCTGCGAGCACCAGCAGCAGCGCGCCACCATCGAAGAGCAAGAAGTCGTTGCGCAGCTCGGTGAGCCAGAGATTCTGCGGATCTGTTCCGACGATCGCCGGCCGGGTTGCCGCTGCGCGCCAGACGGGATCTCGTGCAAGCGCGATCACTTCGCGTCCGCCCTGCAGGAAGCCTAGCAGCGCGAGCACCGGGAGCAGCACCGCGACGCTCAGCAGCACGCTCCGCCACGCCGCAAACCATGGTTTCAGCCGCAACCAGAACCAGATGCCGTAACACCCGTGCAGCCAGGCGACCACCAACAGCGTCAGCTGCACACGACCGAAGAACGGTGAGGTGATCCAGAACGAGTACAGCAACTGTGCGTAACCCTTGTTCAGGCCGAACGCGGCAAAGGCGACCCGCGTATTGACGACATGGTTGGCTAGCAGCGGCGGTATGCACAAGCCCAGGACGAGCTGCGCCACCTCACCCGGCGTCCAGTTCAGCGAGCGCCGTTCGTATAGCGCCCACAGACCCAGGAAGAAATGCGTCACCAGCGCGCTGTACAGCACGGCCGTTCCGAGCCATCCCTGCCAGATGAACTTCTGCACAAGCAGATCACGCTCCAGCCACGCGAGCGAGATATTCCCCAGCGAGTGATTCAGGAGGTGCGTCCCTACGTAAGTGAACAACACCAAGCCGGTGGCCAGCCGGACCGATCGGACACCCGCCGGCCGCAATCGTTGAAGATAGGGGAAGCGCGACATGCCGACTCTCCAGGCTCGCGATGCGCTAGTCTTGCCAGTCTTGATTACCCATCCGCCGCCGAGCCTCGACCTGGCTCCACGCGGCCGGCAGGCAAGAATCCCGAGCGCTCATCGACCCGCTCCGCGTTCCAGGATCTTGTACAGATGCGATCGAGAGATCCGCAATTGCTCAGCTGCGCGCTTCTTGTTGCCACCATGCCGTGCTATGGCATCTAGCACCGCGGCATAGGCAAGCTCGCTCATTCCCGCAGCTGGCTCGCTCGATATGCGAGGCGCGGGTGGGGGGAACGGCGGATCGTCCGCTTCGATATCCTCGTACGCTTGCGCATGCTCTTGCGCCGGCGGGTGCGCGTTTGCCTGGCTTTCCATGCCCGATGGCGTGCGTGCCGATTCGCCGCGGGCAAAATCGCCCACGCGCAGCGTACGGCCATCGCAGAATACTAGCGCTTCCTCGATGCGCTGGCGCAACTGACGCACATTGCCGGGCCAAGGCTGGCTGGCCAGGTGGCGCGCCACGTCATGGTCGATTTTTGGCGTTGGCATTGTGTTGCGCGCGCAGAAGGCGTCGACGAAGTGCTGCAGCAGCGCGGGAATATCCTCGCGCCGCTGACGCAGGGCAGGGATGCGCAACACCACGCCACTGAGTCGGTAGTACAGGTCGAGGCGGAAGCGCCCGGCGTCGATGAGTGCCGTAATGTCGCGATTGGTGGCCGAGACCAGCCGGAAGTCGACATGCTGCGCGCGGCGGCTGCCAAGGCGTTCGACCATGTGGTCTTCGAGCACCCGCAGCAGCTTGACCTGCATTTCCATCGGAATGTCCGCGACTTCATCGAGAAAGACCGTACCGCCGGCCGCGAGTTCGAGCTTGCCCGCCTGCCCTTGGCGCTGGCTGCCGGTAAAGGCACCGGGCGCGTGGCCGAACAGTTCGGACTCGATCAGCGTCGCGGGGAGGGCCGCCAGATTGAGGCTGACCAGTGGCCGCCCGCTTGCCGGATCGTGGCCGGCGCCGTGAATGGCGCGGGCCACCAGTTCCTTGCCGGTCCCGCTTTCGCCGAGGATCAGCACCGGCACGTCCAGGCGTGCCACGGTCTGGATCTCCCGGCGCAAGCGCTGCATCGGCGCGCTTTCGCCGATCAAGCCAAGTGAGGATGGTCTTTCCCGCAGGCCGTGAAACTCGCGTTGGTAGCGCGCTACCTCAGAGCGCAGTTCGGATAACTCCTTGTGCATGCGAACAAGGGCTTCCGGTCCCTTGAACATCACTTGGCCGATAGCCCCGACCACTTCGCCCCCCTCGCGGATCGGGATGCGGTTGACCACACGGCTGGCGCCGTCCAGTTGCTGCAATTGCCCGATCTCAGCCTTTCCGCTAACCACTACCTGCGGCAACCGAGAGTTCGGAATAATGTCCGCCGCCGGGCGGCCAATGCCCGCACCGGTGGCCAGGCCCAGGAATTTCTCGTGGACCGGGCTGATAAAGCGCACCCGGCCATCCTTGTCGACCACGGTGATGGCCTGGTATGGGGCGTTCAGGAAGTAATCCAGGATTGCGCCCGCGAAGGGCACCATACCCAGGAAGTCGAACAGTACCGCCTGCGTGTCGGCGTGGTGCAAGAGGATCAGTTGTTGGTCGTCGTCTTCCAGGCACAGGCCGATGTAGCGCTGGTCGACGGCTTCAACTGGGAAAAGCCTGCGGCCATTGACGACATCCGTCGCGCGTTCGCATGCAGATACCGCCGCGTCCGCGATGGCGGGATTGGCACAGACACCGATCGCCGTCACCCGGATCCCATCGCGCATCCTCACCAGGACGCCAAGGGTGATTCCGTCCATACCGGCTTTTCGTGTTTTCCCTGAGGACACTGCGCGATTCCTGTTGTGCCCATGCTGCGGACACTGTGTGTAGCCAATGCGGACATCATAACGTCGCCGAATAAGAATCTCAATGAAATCAAGGGCAAAACGCGTGTCTTGGTGTTGGCACGACTCGTGCACATTGATGTCAGCAAGGACAACACCGAATCGACAGGAGAAAACCGTGAGCTGGCAGCCTGAAATCGACGAACTGGCCTACCGCCGGCGCCTCGCCGCCAAAATGGGCGGGGAAGGTAAGGTGGAACGCCACAAGGCGGCCGGCAAGCTGACCGTGCGCGAGCGCATCGGCGAGATTGCCGACCCCGGATCGTTCCGGGAAGTGGGGGGACTCAGTGGCAGCGGCCGCTACGACAGCAACGGGCGGCTGATGGACCTCCTCCCTTCCAACCTCGTGATGGGCCGCGCGCAGGTCGGCGGGCGGCCGGTTGTGCTGGTGGGGGACGATTTCACCGTGCGAGGCGGTGCCAACGACGGCGCGGTCGGTGACAAGCTAATCCACGCCGAGAGGATGGCGCACGACCTGCGTCTGCCGATGATCCGGCTGGTCGACGGCACCGGTGGCGGCGGATCGGTCCGCAATATCGAGATCAAGGGCCACACCTTGATTCCGACCATGAAGGTCTGGCAACACGTGGTGGAGAACATGTCCGCAGTGCCTGTGGTGTCCCTGGCATTGGGCTCCGTGACAGGCATGGGGGCGGCGCGTGTGGCAGCCAGCCATTATTCGGTGATGGTCAAGGAGACCTCCCAGCTGTTCAACGAGGGACCGTCGGTGGTCGCGCGCGTCGGGCAGAACCTGACCAAGAACGAACTGGGCGGCAGCCAGATCCATACCCGCAACGGCGTGGTGGACGACGAGGTTGCCACCGAGCAGGAGGCCTTCGCGCGCGCACGCCGGTTTCTATCCTACCTGCCGGCGTCCGTCCAGGATTTGCCTCCGCGGATCGAGCCGGCCGACGATCCGGCCCGTCGCGACGAATGGCTGCTGTCGGCGATTCCGCGCGACAGCCGTGCCGACTACAAGATCCGCCCCATCCTGCAGGCCTTGGTGGATGTCGATTCCTTTTTCGAGATCGGCATGAACTGGGGTCGTGCCATTGTCACCGCCATGGCCAGGCTGGATGGCTGGCCGGTGGCTGTGATCGCCAGCGATCCGTCCTTCCATGGTGGCGGCTGGGACAGCGCCAGCGCAGAGAAATTCACGCGTTTCGTCGATATGGCCCAAACCTTCCACCTGCCCGTGGTCAACCTTGTCGATACGCCCGGGTTCCAGGTCGGCCTGGAGGCCGAGAAGGCAGGCGTCATACGCTACGGAGTACGTGCGCTGGCAGCCGTCTATCAGACCACGGTGCCCTGGTGCTCCATCATCCTGCGGCGCGCGTACGGCGTGGCGGCAGCCGGCCATCAGCACATGGGGCGGTTCAATTTCCGCTATGCGTGGCCATCCGCCAACTGGGGCGCACAGCCGATCGAAGGCGGGCTGGACGTGGCCTACAAGGCCGAGATCGAAGGCGCCGACGATCCCGTGCAGAAGCGCGCCGAGATCGAGCAGCGCGTGCGCAGCCTGGCATCGCCGTTCCGCAGCGCCGAAGCCTTTGTCATCGAAGACATCATCGACCCGCGCGAGACGCGCGCGCTGCTGTGCGAGTTCGCCAACCTGGCGGCTCCGCTGCGCGAGCCCGGCATCAGCCGGTTTGGCATCCGGCCTTGAGCAGGCCGTGGCGCAAGGCCCTTGCGCGCCCGACTTCAATGCCACCTGCGGCCAGCCTGTCGGCCCTGCCAGCACCATCACCGCTCTGCGGGCACGACACCGACATCGAAATACAAACGAGGAGACTGAATTGAAAAAAATGTTGATCGCCAATCGAGGCGAGATTGCGTTGCGCGTCCTGCGCGCCGCACGCGACCTGGATATCGGAACGGTAGCGGTCTATTCGCAAGACGACGTTGAGTCGTTGCACCGAATACTGGCCGACGAGTCAGTTGCGCTCGAGGGCGCAGGCCCGTCTGCGTACATCGACATCGCGGGCATCATTGCCGCGGCAAAAGCAACCGGGTGCGATGCGATCCACCCGGGCTATGGCTTCCTGAGCGAGCGGGCCGATTTTGCCCAGGCATGTCATGACGCCGGTATCGGGTTCATCGGCCCCGCTGTCGAGCACCTTGCGCTGTTCGGGGACAAGGGGCGAGCGCTCGAACTGGCGGCGCAGAGCGACGTGCCGGTCATGCCGGCCACGCGAGGTGCTGCATCGCTCGAGGAAATCACCCGCTTCTTTGACGAGCAAGGCGGCGCGGGYGTCGTCATCAAGGCTGTCGGCGGCGGAGGCGGTCGTGGCATGCGCGTGGTCCGTCACCGCGAGGACCTGGCGCAAGCCTATGCGCGTTGCCGGTCCGAAGCGGCTTCCGCATTTGGCATCGATGCGCTGTACGCTGAACGGCTGGTCGGTCGAGCACGCCATATCGAAGTGCAGATCGCAGGCGACGGGGCCCATGTCATCGCCCTCGGCGAGCGCGACTGTACCTTGCAGCGCCGTTTCCAGAAGCTGGTGGAGATTGCCCCCAGCCCGGTACTCAGGCCCCAGCTGCGCGAGCAGATCATCAAGGCGGCACTCCGGCTGGCGCGCCGCGTGAACTATCTGAGCCTGGGCACCTTCGAGTTCCTGGTCGAGGAAACCGAGTCGGGCGAGCAGAGGGATTTCGTCTTTATCGAGGCCAATCCCCGCTTGCAGGTCGAGCACACCATCACCGAGCAAGTCACCGGAGTCGATCTTGTGGCGCTGCAGATCGGCCTGGCCGCGGGGCGCACCCTTGGCGATCTCGGCCTGGATCCCGCTTCGCCGCCGCAACCGAGGGGATACGCGATCCAGGTGCGTGTCAACGCGGAAATGACCGACGCGCAAGGTCTTGCGCGCCCRGCGCACGGTCGCCTGGAGCGCTTCGACCCGCCCTCGGGCCCCGACGTTCGCGTCGACACGCACGGCTACAGCGGCTATGAGCCGTCGCCCAACTTCGACACCTTGCTGGCAAAGCTGATTGTGAGCAGCACGACGCCGAAGTTCGACGCCGTCGTGCGGCGTCTGCAGCGCAGCCTTGCCGAATTCCGCATCGTCGGCGTGCCGACCAACCTGAACCTGCTGCGCGCCCTCGTGCAGCGCGATGACTTCCTTGCACAGAATGTGCATACCCGACACTTCGAGCGGATACTGCCGGAGCTGGCTGCATCGGCCGAAGCCATTGCGCAAGCCGGGCACGCGCAGGAAGCGCTGCTTGGGGGCACAGCCCGCCCAACGCAGGCGCTCGCGGCGCGGTTGCCCGATGCCGAAGAGGAGGTCGGTGAAGGGCTGGTGGCAATCCGCGCGCCGCTGACCGGCCGTGTGGTGGAAATCTCCGTCCGGCTGGACGATATCGTCCAGCCGGGGCAGACGGTCGCCGTGCTCGACGCCATGAAGATGGAGCATGCGATCGCCGCGGAATGTGGCGGCCGTGTGGTCGACCTGCGGCTGGAGAAAGGCGCCCTGACGTCCGAAGGCCAGGTCCTGATCGTGCTGGAGCAGGTCGAGGCCGACGGGGTAGCGGTGGTTGCCGCCCAGCAGTGCGATCCCCACGCGATCCGTGCAGACCTCCAGCGTGTGCTGGACCGGCATGCCTACCTGGCTGATGCCGCGCGGCCGGATGCCGTCGCGAAGCGCCGCTCGCGCGGGCAGCGCACGGCGCGGGAGAATCTCGCCGACCTGTGCGATCCGGATACCTTCGTCGAGTATGGCGCACTGGCGCTGGCGGCGCAGGCGTCTCGCCGCAGCCACCAGGACCTCATTGTCAACACCCCTGCGGATGGCCTGATCACCGGCATCGGCAACATCAACGGTGAGCTGGTCGGCAAGGAGCGGGCGCGCAGTGCGGTGATGGCGTATGACGCCACGGTGCTGGCCGGAACACAGGGCAAGCGAAACCATATCAAGACAGACCGCATCGTCGAGGTGGCGCTGCGTGATGAGCTACCCCTTGTGCTCTTTGCAGAGGGCGGTGGCGGGCGGCCCGGCGACGTGGACTTTCCGTCGGTGTCCGGGCTGTATCAGCCGTCGTTTGCCGCCTTCGCCGATCTTAGCGGACATGTCCCGGTCGTCGGCATCGCCTCGGGGCGCTGCTTCGCCGGCAATGCAGCCTTCCTGGGCTGTTGCGACGTCATCATCGCCGACAAGTCCGTCAACATTGGCATGGCAGGTCCGGCCATGATCGAAGGCGGTGGCCTCGGCATCTTCCGCCCCGAAGAAGTCGGGCCGGCATCGGTGCAGTTCGCCAATGGCGTGATCGATGTTCTGGTCGAGAACGAGGCGCAAGCCGTGCGGGCGGCAAAGCACTATCTGTCCATGTTCCAGGGGCGCGTGGCGCACTGGAGCGCGCCAGACGCATTGGACCTGCGCCATGTCGTACCCGAAAACCGGCTGCGTGTGTACGACATCCGCAAAGCGATCGAGGGCATCGCGGACATTGGCACTGTGTTGATGCTGCGCGGCGGGTTCGGGGCGGGCATCCACACGGCGCTGGCTCGGGTGGAGGGGCAACCGGTGGGCATCATGGCCAACAACCCGTATCACCTCGGCGGTGCCATCGATGCCGATGCCGCGGACAAGGCGGCGCGCTTCATGCAGCTTTGCGATGCGCACGGGCTGCCGATCGTATCGCTGATCGACACCCCGGGGTTCATGGTGGGGCCCGACATCGAGGCCCAAGCCCAGGTTCGCCACGTGTCGCGCATGTTCCTCACGGCCGCGAAGCTGCGCGTCGCCTTGCTGGCAGTGACCTTGCGCAAGGGCTATGGACTTGGCGCCATGGCCATGGCGGGCGGCGGCTTCCGCTCATCGAACTTCACCGTCTCCTGGCCGACCGGCGAGTTTGGTCCGATGGGCCTGGAAGGCGCTGTCAGGCTGGGCTTCAAGAAGGAGCTGGAGGCGGTTCCGGACGGGCCCGAGCGCAAGGCGCTGTTCGAGAAGCTGGTCGCACAGTCCTACGAGCGCGGCCACGCGATCAACACCGCAGCCGCGGTGGAGATCGATGCCGTGATCGACCCCGCCCAGACACGGAAATGGATCGTCCAGGGTATCGGATCTGCCGATGTGCGCAGCCGCAGGGAGCGCCGTGCGTTCATCGATGCATGGTAAGCGCCAGACCTGACGAATCCCCAAACAGAGCCAAGAGGTTTCCATGATCAACAATGGTCCTGACCCGTCGCAACTGGCGCTGGGTGGATTGCGCGTACTGGAGGTCGGCACCGGACCGGCGCTTGCGTACGCTGGCAAGTTGTTTGCCGATTTCGGTGCCGAGGTCATCAAGGCGGAAAGCCAGGCTGGCGACGCATGGCGGCAAATGCCGCCCATGGTCGGCGCCCCGGGCGCCGCGCAGCCGGAAAGCGCGCTTTTTGCCTGGTTGAATACCAACAAGCGCAGCGTCACCGCGGATGCCGGAAACGCCGAGGACACCGCGTGGCTGGCACAACTCGCGCGGACCTGCGATGTCGTGCTCGATGCCCGCGCCCTGAGCGAAGGTCCAGGCATCCTTGCCACGCCGGTCTGGGACGGGACGGCTGGCGAGCAGCGGGAGCACGCGCCGATCGAGGTGGCGCTCACCTGGTTCGGCGAGAGCGGGCCCTACAGTCAGTATGCCGGCGCCGAAGCCGTGTGCCGCGGGCTCGCCGGGGCCGTGCACGGCAGTGGCCCGATAGAAGGGCCGCCGCACATGCCACACGACGTGCATAGCGCAGTCGTTGTCGGGCTGGCCGCCTTCTCCGCCGCTGTCGCCGCCCTGATCGGAAGCGGGCAGGGCAGCCGCCGCTACGTGCTGAGCGCGCACGAGTGCATCTTCAGCGTGGTCGAGATGGAAGCGGGCATGGTGCAGGACAAGCGCCATCCGCTGCGGCGCCTTGGTGTCAACCGGTTTTGCGGCACGCATCCGGCCGGCATCTACCAGACCGCGCAGGGGTGGATTGGCATCTTCACGCACACGCTGCCACAGTGGAAGGCGCTGTGCGATGCCATCGGGCGCCCCGACCTGGCCAGCGACCCTCGCTTCGCCAATGGCCAGGAGCGGATGGCCCGGGCGGATGAGATCGACGAGTTGCTGACGACGGCATTCCTCACGAAGACAGCCCGGCAGTGGTTCAATATCCTCGGCGAAATGAAGCATCCAACGGTGATCGTGCCGACCATGGAGGCATTGCTCGGCCAGGAGGTGCATCGGCAGCGCAATGCGTTCGTCCCGGTCGATGCGGGCGGCGTCACGTTCGAAGGTCCCGTCGTGCCGCTGCGTCTCGATGCGGCGGGTCCGTTGCTGGGCGGGGCGGCTCCGGCAAAGGGGGCGCACGATGTCCACTATCGGACATCGGGCCTGGAGCACCGCCCCCGGCTGCAGCTCATGCGCACGACGCCGGAACGACAGCCGCTGCAAGGCATGCGCATCATTGATCTGACGATGGGGTGGGCGGGGCCGCTCGCGTCCCGGACACTGGCCGACTTTGGCGCGGAGATCATCAAGGTCGAAAGTACCGGCTACCCCGACTGGTGGCGCGGTGCCAATTTCACTGAAGAGTTCTATCGGGACCGGCTGTACGAGAAGAATTCCAACTTCAACCTGATGAACCGCAACAAGCTGGGCATCACCCTGGACCTGACGCGCCCGGAAGGAAAGGCGTTGCTGCTGCAGCTGGTGGAACGCGCGGACGCGGTCATCGAGAATTACTCCGCCGAGGTCCTGCCGAAGCTGGGGCTGGACTATGAGGCACTGCGGGCGAGGAATAGGCGGCTAGTCATGCTTTCGATGCCTGCATTCGGCCTCGGCAACGCGTGGAGCAATACGCGCGCTTACGGTGGCACGCTGGAGCAAGCCAGCGGCCTGCCTCTGTATACAGGGCACCCTGACGGGCCGCCGGCCATGACCTCGTACGCCTATGGCGATCCGATCGGCGGCCTGAACGCCGGGGCCGCGATCCTGCTGGCGCTGTTTGCGCAGCAAGCCACGGGTGAGGGGCGGCATATCAACCTGTCACAGGTCGAGGCCATGTTGCCGATGGCAGCGCCGTTCATCCTGGAGCAATCGACTTCCGGCGCCGTTGCTCCCCGTCAGGGTAATCGCCATCCAATGTGCATTCCGCATGGTTGCTTCCGTTGCGCAGGCGACGATGCGTGGATCGTCCTGACGGTGACTGACGCACGTTGGCCAGCCCTGTGCCGCGCAATCGGAAGGGCTGATCTCGCCGTCGATCCCCGGCTTGCGCAGGCATCGGGGCGGCGGACGGAGCAGGACAGGATTGACGAAGCGATCAAGTCCTGGTGCGTGGCCAGGGATCCTGAAAACGCAATGCGCCTGCTGCAACAGGCTGGGATCGCAGCCGGCGTCGTTCGTCCCATGTCGCAGGTGCTACAGGACAACCACCTGCATGCGCGCGGATTCTGGCGTGAAGTCGAACGCGCCCACATCGGCACGTATATGGCCAGCACCGCCTGGTTCCGGTCCGGAAAACAGCCCATGCCCATCCGGAACGTCGCGCCGACCTTGGGCGAACACACGGAAGCGGTGTTGACGCGCGTGCYTGGGCTAAGTCCACACCAGATCGCGGACCTGGAGCGACAAGGAATCACCGGTACGGTTGCGAAGCCGAAGCACGCGAAGGCAATGCCATAAGGCCAGCAAGTACTTCGAACACTATTACGACGAAACGGAGACGAAATGAACGAATACAAATGCATGCCGCGTTGCCATTCCAGTGCGAAAGCGGGAAAACTCAGCGTTGCGGCAGCCGCGCTGGCCGTCCTGGCGAGTGTGCTGTCCGGTCCGGCCGCAGCGCAGGCTGCCAGCTGGCCCAACAAGCCGATCAGGATGATCGTTCCATTCCCGGCGGGGTCATTCACCGACACCGTGGCGCGCATTGTTTCAGAGCGTCTCACCAGGTCTTTGGGGCAGCCCGTGGTCGTGGAGAACAAGGCGGGAGCGAACGGACTGATCGGTGTCGCCGAGGCTGCGAGGGCGGCGCCCGATGGGTATACCTTGCTGGTAACAAACTCCAGCAGCATTACCATCAACCCTCACATATACAAAAAGGGTAACTACAAGCCTAAAGATTTTTCTCCTGTCACCCTGGTCCTCGAAGCCCCGTTTATTCTGGTGACGAACCCGGAGTGGTCGCAGAAAAACTCAGTCGATTCGGTAAAAGAGCTGGTTCGATTCGCGACACAGAATCCCGGCAAGGTCAGCTATGGATCCGCAGGTCCAGGCAACATTGCGCACCTCAGTTTTGCCATGTTGAACAATAGGGCAAAGATCAAGACTACGCATATCCCGTATAAGTCAGCTGCGCAGGCAGAGATGGCTGTGATCAGCGGTGAACTGGATACCGCCTTTGATACCTGGGGCGCGCTGCCTCAGATCAAGGCGGGCAAGCTCAAGCCCATCGCCGTCAGTTCGTCGAAGCGAATGGCACAGTTGCCGGACGTGCCCACGCTGGAAGAGCTTGGCATCACGCCATTCAACGTGACTTTCTGGATCGGGATGCTTGCCCCGGCCGGCACGCCGCCGCAGATTGTCCAGAAACTCCATTCGGTCACAAATGGCGTCCTCGACGACGACAAGGCAAAAGCGGCGCTGGGCCAGCAAGGCGAGGTCGTCATGATCGATCCGGCGAATTTCGCGAAGCGCGTCGAGAAGGAAGACGTCAATTGGGGGGCTGTCATCCAGCGCGAAGGCATCTCGCTGGATTGAGTTGATCGTCAGATCAGGTCGGGGAACCGTGGCGAAGCCTTCCGCAGGATACGGCGCAACGGTTCCGCGGCTAAATTCACGTGGAGGGCTGCTTGCCGGAACCAAAGATATCGATGAACCCCCCTCTACGCGTGGCGGCGTGCCCCAGCGCCGCGCGCACGCGTGGCGATAGCAGGGCGGCGAGCTCATCGGCGTTCCGGTAGCCGTCCATCGTCGGCGAAACCGCCGAGCCGGACAAGCCGGCGGGGTGAAGGTAGATTTCCCCGACGCCGGGCGGCAGCGTCGCGAGGATGGATAGCATTGCCGCCTCGTCCATCCTGCCGCTTTGCTCCATGCCAACCACATAGTCGTTGTGGGCGATCCCGGCCGCATCGAGCCGCCACCGCAGCAGGCCCAGCCAGGGGCGCAGGAGCAGCGGGGCGTTGAGGTCGCTGGGCAGCCGCATGGCGCTCAAGCCGAACTCCCGGCCAATGCGCAGCACCAGCGTGAGCACGGTGGGGTGCAGGTGGAAATGCTTGTGGGTGTTGACGTGGTCAAGGGTCAGCCCGGTGGCGGCGAACGCTTCGAACTGTGCGCGGATCTCTGCGGCGAGCTGGCGCCGCACGCCGGGCAGGAAGAAGAAGCGGCATCCATCGCGCGCCATCGCCGAGCCAAAGCGCCCACCAGAGTCCACCAGGTCGGGAATGCGCTCTGGCGGCAGCGTGGCGAGGCCATCGGCCAACACGAGGTGCAGTCCCACGCGCAAGCCCGGCAGGGCGCGCGCGCGCCGCACCGCATCGGCCGCGGCGGGTGCGCCAACCATCAGGCTTGCCGCGTTGAGTACGCCGTCCTTGTGCGCCAGTTCGACGCCCGCATTGACACTGGGGTGCAGGCCGAAGTCATCGGCCGTGACGATCAGTGCCCGTTGCGACGCCTTGGTCTTCGCCTGTCGCCTGCTCATGCCTCGTGCGAGCGCAGGAAGCGGAAGAATTCCACACCTTCGCGCAGGCGTCGCTTCATCATCTCCCAGCTACCCAGCATCTCGCGCACGATCTCCCAGATCTTGCGCGGCCGGAAGTAGAAGCGCTTGTAGAAGACTTCGACGCCGTGATAAATATCCTCTTTCGACAGGTGTGGATAGCTGATCGCCGCCAGTTGCACGCCCTTGTCGTTGACCAGGTTGATCACCTTGTTCTCTTCCAGCCAACCGTTTTCCACTGCCTGCCGGTAGAGGGTGGTCCCGGGGTAGGGCGCGGCCAGCGAGACCTGGATCGTGTGCGGGTTGATCTCGGTGGCGTAGGCGATGGTCTTCTCGATGGTCTCCCGCGTCTCGCCCGGCAGGCCGAGGATAAACGTGCCGTGGATGATGATGCCGAGCTTGCGGCAGTCTTCGGTGAAGCGGCGCGCGATATCCGTGCGCAAGCCCTTCTTGATGTTCAGCAAGATCTGGTCGTCGCCGGATTCGTAGCCCACCAGCAGCAACCGCAGCCCGTTCTCCTTCATGATCTTCAGCGTGCTGTAGGGCACGTTTGCCTTGGCGTTGCAGGACCATGTCACGCCGAGCTTTCCCAGGCCCCGGGCGATCTCTTCCACGCGTGGCTTGAAGTCCGTGAAGGTGTCGTCGTCGAACATGATCGCCTTCACCTCGGGCATGTTCTCCTTGATCCACTTGACCTCGTCGATGACACTTTGAGGCGAGCGCGTGCGATAGCGGTGCCCGCCCACGGTCTGGGGCCAGAGGCAGAAGGTGCAGCGCGAGCGGCAGCCGCGCCCGGTGTAGATCGAGACGTAGGGATGCTTCAAGTAGCCGATGAAATAGTTCTCGATCGTCAGGTCGCGCTTGTAGACCGGGGCAACGAATGGCAGCGCGTCCATGTCCTCGATCATCGGCCGCGCGCCGTTGTGCTCCAGGGAGCCGTCCGGCAGCCGGTAGCTCAGGCCGGCGATGTCGCACAGCGGCTTGCCGGCGGCCACGTCCTGGCAGGTGTAGTCGAACTCTTCCCTGCACACGAAGTCGATTGCCGGGCTGGCGCCAAGCGTGCCGCCCGGATCGACGGCCGGCTTCGCGCCGACCATGCCGATAAGCACCCCTGGCCGCCGTGCCTTGAGCGCCTCCGCGAACCGGGCATCCATCGGAAAGGACGGCGTGCTGGTATGGATAATGACCAGTTCGTAGTCTGCGGCGATGTCCAGCGCGACCTCGGTGTGCATGCCCTCGGCGGGCGCATCCAGTACGCGGCTGCCGGGAACCAGCGCGGCGGACTGGGCGAGCCAGGTCGGGTACCAGAACGACTTGACCTCGCGCTTGGCCTGGTACCGTGAGCCCGCGCCGCCGTCAAAGCCATCGAAGGACGGAACCTGTAGAAACAGCGTTTTCATAGGGACCTTGGCGGGTGTCTGTCGGATCGGATCAGGGGCGATTGCGAGTCGGGCAGCCCATTCGCAGCGGGCTCGGCGCGCAGCGATCCCGATGGGACGCTCGTGGCGCCACGCCTGGGGGTGGGGGTATCGTGCAAGGGTAGCCACCGGTCGCGCCAGCATACCCGGGAGCCGGCCATGGCGGCACACCACACCGCGAGCAGTAAGGCGTCGCGCAATGGGGCGAGCAAAGCAGCCCCGGCTTCATGCGCGACTACGCTACGCGCCAGCGCGCCGACCAGCAGCGCCGTCAGCGTCACGGGTCGTGGAGACAGCCAGCAGCCCAGCAGGAGCATCGGCCACGTGAACGTCAGGAAGGTAAAAGCAAAGCCCACGGGATTCAGCGAACGGATAGTACGCATCCACCGCAGTTCGTGCGTCCACCATGCCCTCATGCTCGTTTCCGTCACATCGGTGCTGACCACAACGTCGGACAGGACCGTGCGCAGCCCGGACCGGCGCACCAGTTCGCCGAGCCAGAAGTCGTCGGCCAACCGGTTCGACAGCGCTGCGAATCCGCCGACGCGCTCGAGCGCATCGCGCCGCAGCGCGATGGTCGCGCCGAAGGAAAAGCGGCGGGAACCCCCGCGATGCGCGACGCGCACCGAGGGCGCGAACCAGTCGTCGATGAACCGCGCGCCGATGCGCGACCAGAAGCCAGCTACCGCGTTGCCATGGTACAGGCAGGTCACTACCCCGACGGCGGGGTTGGCCAGGGGTGCCGCCACGCGCGCGAGGTAGTCCGGGCCCACGGCAATGTCGCTGTCGGCGAGCACCAGCCAGTCGTGGTGCGCGCTCGGCCACAGGTTGATCAGGTTGCTGACCTTCAGGTTGGTGCCGTGGATACGAGAATCGACGACTACGTCAATGGCGCGGGCCGGATAGTCCGCTCGCAGCCGCTCGACGACGTCCAGTGCGGGGTCGTCCGGACGCTGCACACCGAACACGATCTGGTAGTCGGGATAGTCCTGCTGGCAAAGTGTCGCCAGGTTTTCAAAGAGCCTGGGCTCCGCCCCGCACAGCGGCTTGAGCACGCTGACCGGCTGCAAGTCAACGCCGTCCGGCGAAGCGTGGGAGGCAGGCGTGCCGTGACGGCTGATCCACGCCGCCGCCACGGCGTAGGCCGCACCAATCCATGCCACCACGGGACCCGCAAATGCGCACAGCGTCATTTGGCCACCTCCGCTCAGGTGCTCGAACCTCGGCCCAGATTGTATGGAAGAAGAATTAAGGAAAAATTAAGGCGGAATCTCCGGGATGCGGTTTTTATAAATAAGATTCGTTTGTATTAAATTTAAGTCAGGCAATGTATTAGATTGACAATCGTCAATTGTAAAATGCGCCCGGAAACCCGTTCTTTGCCAGTGGAGACAAGACCCGCTTCATCGATGCTAATGATCCATCCTGGCCAAATCAACTGTTATAAATACGAGGGTTGAGATAACCATTCTTATTTGCATTTTCAACTAGCCCTCGAGTTATCCGCGAGCCGGGGAGATCGCGGGAGTCGCAGGTGGCGAAAACAGCATGTGGATATGCCATTGCTCTCTTTGTCGGGCTGCATTTCCACCATGACAGCCGGGACTAATCAAACTGACCCGGAGGCGCCGGTCTCCAAGCGGAGAAGAGGATTGCCTGCGGTCAGGTTAGCGCGCTATGCCGAAATTTCGCAAAGGCACCAAGGGCTCTGAGAGACCGTTGCGATGATTATTGGCGGCGGGCGGCTGGCACCTGCAGAACGCGTGTCTGCCCTAAGCTCGGCTTTGCCCGGGAAGGATTTTTGCCGTAAAGCCTGGCAACGCTTGCGGGGTTTCACAAAAGTAAAAAAGATAGGGTCTGGCTGAGAACGCCTGTCGGGATGAACCGCAAGCGAGTTATTGCTTGGCTGCACAACTTAAAGAGATCGCTTCGAACGCCTTGGTCTCATCCATGAAACTTTCCGGGCAAGCGCTTGTTGCGCGCGGCGCTGTGAGTCCCAGCGCATCGTTGGAGGGTAGGGCGGGAGAGCGCGAATCGGGATTTCTCGTTCCGGCAGATCGCAGCCGAGTGTCTCGGGAGCAAGAACATGTACGTGCGGGAGAACAAGGTGTTGGTCGCCCACCTGGTCGCGCTTGGAGACTTGGGTGGAGGAGACGCCGACCGCCGGTTTCCGTGCCCACGGCGTGATCGAGGACGATTCCTTACGGACTGCTTGAGTTTCTGGGACAGTTGGCCTAGCATTTGCCCTGACTCACAGCAGTTTTACCCAGAGCCCGCCTTTTGCGGGCTTTCGCGTCTCCGGCCTACGAAAAGGAGTCGAGATGGCGAAAGGAAGGGCATACCGCCGCGCGCAAGTCGCACGGCTGAAGGTGTATCGGCGCAACTACCTCTGCGGCCTGCGCAACGAGCGGGAAATCGGCCGAGCCGTGTGGACGCCGACGCTGTGCAGTTGCTGGATGTGCGGCAACCCGCGCCGCCATATGGGCGAGCGGACGATCCAGGAGCGCCGGTTCATGCAGGAGCGTGTGGAGGAAGAATGACGCAAGCCCGCATGGTTCGCCCAACGGGCTCTTGGTTGTGGGGTGGCCCGACCAGTCGAGTCCGCAATCCTTCTCAGCCGCTCAAGTTAAAGAGCACAGATGCCCACATCTGTGCGGTATATTCGAACGATTAACATCACACTCAAGCACGAAGGCATGGACAAGAAATCGATTCGGGTATCGTATGTGGGGCTACCTGGCGACCTCAGTGTCCTCAAACTGAAGCGCTACCTGAGGGCAGCAATCGCCGATGTGGCTGCAGGTAGTGACAATGAAATCTTGCTGGTCAAGGTCCTGGTGCCGCAAGCGCTGGGCCTCAAAGCCGGGGAAAAGCTGTTCGACAAGATCCTGCAAGGCATTGTCGATAGCGATCCGAGGGTAAAAAGAGTGTCGGTCGAGTTCATTGATGGTGAAGTCACCCCCGAGAAGATCGCTGCGAGCGAGGCGCGAACGAAGAAGGAAATCGACGCCTATGGGCACTTGCTCGAAGAAGCGAACGATGACGACACTGCCTGACCAACGCTCGCATGGTGGCTGCTAGATTTCTTCCAGTGATCCTGAATTTTTTGTCTTCACCGTGAACCTTTCCAACCTGGAGCGCCAGCTCGTCTTTCTTCGAGAGATTGACCGGCTGAAGAGCGTCGTACGGATGTCGCCGCTGATCGATCGGTCGCGTCGAGAAAATAGTGCCGAACATTCCTGGCATCTCGCCATGTATGCGCTCGTACTGTCAGAGCATGCAGCAGCGCCTGTCGACGTGGTCCGCGTCGTGAAGATGCTCCTCCTCCACGATATCGTAGAGATCGATGCCGGCGATACGCCRTTCCATGATCCGTCGATGCATGCCGGTCAGGCGGAACGGGAACATCTGGCGGCGGAGCGGATTTTTTCTTTGCTGCCGGATGCGCAGGCCGCCGAGTTTCGCAATCTTTGGTCCGAGTTCGAAGCGGCGGAGAGCGACGATGCGAAATTCGCCAAAGCGTTGGATCGCTTCCAGCCGTTGCTCCATAACGTCGCAACGGACGGTGGTACCTGGGCCGCGCATCAGCTCAATGAAGAACAGGTCTTTGCACGTTACGGGCCGCCCATACAGCGTGGCGCGCCAGCCCTCTGGGAGGAGGCCGCCAGGCTCGTACAAGAACATTTCAGCAATCCACCTGCCGAGAAATCTGGTCCTTGAAGGGGGCTCGGCGATGATTGCGCCTGTTGCTGGTGGGCATGCTGGCGCCACGCACCCGTTGCAGAGAGTCCTGAGTTTAGAGAACGCAGAATAAGTTCTGACAGTTCACGCGGTGTGCGTGACCCTGGCGGGCTGTTCAATTTGGAAGCAAGCGCTGATGATCTTGGGCTTGCTTCGTCGCCGCCTGGATGAGCCAGACTCGCGCGGTCGCATAGGCGGGGGACCGCCTGCCGGCGGCAAGAAGCATCCTGACGGGAATTCGAGCGCGGCCCGCCAGGGCAGGGCGCTCAAGCAGGACCAGCAGCCTGGACAGCAGGCAAAAGAAAGCCCGCTTCGAGGCGGGCGCGAATCCCTTAGAAGAAAGGGAGGAGACGAATTAAGTATAAACCCTTATGCAAGCATTTGCAACCCAAGGGCATGCAACTCGGATACGGGCTGAGATGGCGGCCCCGCGGCTCTGCGATGAAAGGCGAGCCCGAGCTGGATCGTTTGCATGGTGCCTAAGGCTTCGCGAAGCTTCAGGCACGAACCGGAGGTGACTACTGCTCGATCACCGGCGCATGCACGGGCGCAATCGATTCGTGCGTGGTTGCCGTACGTTGCGCAGCCTTGTGCACCATCGTGTAGGCATAGTCGATACCCATGCCGTACGCGCCAGAATGTTCCTTGGCCAGGCCGGTTACGGCATCGTATGTGTCGCGGTTCTTCCAGTCGCGCTGCCATTCGAGCATGACCTGCTGCCAGGTCACSGGCACCACGCCGGCCTGGATCATGCGCTGCATGGCGTAGTCGTGSGCTTCCTTGGTCGTGCCGCCCGAGGCATCTGCCACCATGTAGATCTCGTAGTCGCCTTCGAGCATGGCGCTCAGTGCGAAGGTGGTGTTGCAGACTTCGGTCCAAAGCCCGGCCACGACGATCTTCTTGCGGCCGTTGGCGGCCAGTGCGTCGCGCACCTTCTGGTCGTCCCACGAGTTCATCGAGGTGCGCTCCAGCGTTTCCTTGCCGGGGAACACGTCAAGCAGCTCGGGGTAGGTATAGCCGGAGAACGAATCGCTTTCGACGGTGGTGATCGTGGTCGGCACGTCGAAGATCTTCGCTGCCTTTGCCAGGCCCACGACGTTGTTCTTCATGGTCTGGCGGTCCATCGACTGCACGCCAAAGGCCATCTGGGGCTGGTGGTCGATGACGATCAGCTGGCTGTTGCGCGGGGTCAGGACTTGCAGTTTGGCGTTCGACACGATGTTCTCCAATTA
>NZ_JBFTNF010000074.1:0-32007 GCF_056397345.1 Cupriavidus sp. 05N38 | reverse complement strand
TCCGTAAAGCGCTCGTAGCACGCCGCCAGCCGTGCCAAGGCGGCGGACGTCTCGGACGCTGCCGGCGCGGCTGCCGTCAATCTCGCCAGACTGAGTGCGGCGCGCAACTCCCACGACCTTGCGGACATGGTTTGCGCGGCCTCGATGGCATTGATCAGGCATTCGCGTGCCTCCCGGGGGGAGGCGCCGGCATCGGCAGTCGCGTCGGTCGCGTGTCTGCCCAGCAAGTCGCCCTTCAGCCGCAGCAACTCAGGTAGCCATGCGCGTTCCTCGCCAGACATCGCGCGCTCCAGTCCTTCGTCTACCACGGCCAGGCCGTGATAAATCTCCCCGGCTGCCAGGCAGGCCTCCGCATGCAGGCAGACGATGCCGGAGATGCCGATGGGGGCGAGCGCCTGGCGCTCGCGGATCGCCTGCTCCATGGCATCGAGATCGCGCACGTTGCCGGAGTTCAACGTGCGCACCCAGCCCTGGATCAGGTGACCCTGGGTGTGCCAGAAGCGGAAGCCGTGTGCCTCGCCGATGTCGATTTCGGCAGCCGCCGCGTTGGCGGCAGACTCGGTTTCGCGTCGCATCACGCAGGTGATGCCGAGCCAGTTCAGCGCATTGGCATGCACGAACGGCAAGCCGGTAGCCAGTGCCAGCGTCAGACCTTGCCGGGCCATGGCCAGGGCCTGGTCGGGATATCCAAGCATCCAAAGCGCCCAGGCACGCCCGCCGTGGGCGACCACCGCCGCATCATGGCCCGACAGCGGCTGGCGCAGCCGGGCGCTGGCGCTGTCGTATGCATGGTCGATTTCCGCGAGACAGGTCAGGGCCGATGCCAGCTCCCCCCGGTAGAGGTGCACGAGCCCCTTCGGCCAGAGCGAGTCGGCCAGTAGTGCGGCGTCTTGCTGGTGTCGCGCCGATGCCTCCAGTTCCAGCGCGTACGACTGCGCGCGAGCAAACTGGCAGCGGGCGAGCGCGGCGACGGCCAGGCCATGTCGCACCCTGTCGAGCTGCGCGGGCATGTCCAGACGGTCGATCAGTACGCGCGCCCGCAAGTAGGCAATCTCGAAGTCGGGACTGGCAATGCCGGCGGTCGCGATCAGCGATGGGCCCATCCCGACCTGGATGCGCAATTCATGGGCGTCGCGCTCTGCACTGGCTTGCGTCTGCTCCAGCAGGGACAGTCCCCGGCGGAAGTGCCGCACCGCCTCCGGATGCGCAGGGCGCGCAGAGGCGCGCTCGGCCGCGAGCGTGTAGTAATGCGCGGCACGCGCATAGTTGCCGGTCCGCTCGAGGTGGATGGCCAGTTCGGCGGCCACCTCTTCGACCTGTTCACCGTAGCGGCTCTCGAGATAGCCTGCGATGCGTCGGTGCCAGATCTCCCGCTGGGCCGCCGAACTCCGGTGCAAGCCAATCTGTTGATACAAGGCATGCAGGAAGGCATAGTGCGAGAGGGTAACGCCGGTCGCCTCCTCATCGGTCTCGACCCGGCGCAGATAGCGCTGCACGCGCGCCAGGTTGTCGCAACGGGCGGCGACATCCAATTCGTCGGTCGCCAGCGCGTAGGCGAGGGCCCCACTGTCAAAGTCGATTCCGATCACGCTCGCGGCCTCGATCATCCGTTGCGAGTCGGCATCGAGGCGATCCATGTCGGCTTCGATCAGCTCGCGCAGGCTCTCTGGAACGTGCGCCGTCACTTCCTCGACCGGCACCGCCAGCATCCAGCGGCCAGCCACGTGCCGCACCCGTTCGCGGGCGACCAGATCATTGATCAGCGCGGCAAGGAACAGGGGATTGCCGTCCGCGCAGCAATGCAGTGCTTCAGCCAGGGTCCCGGCCAGGGCAGGATCCGCAAACCGGTGTTCGAGAAGCTGCTTCACGGCGGCGCGGTCCAGGCCACCCGGGCGGAGCACCGTGCAATTGTCGAGCCTGTCGAGTGCGTGCGCGACGTGGCGGATGGGGTGCTCCGTGGCCAGAACGTCGGCGGGCCGATATGTGCCGACAAGAAGCAGGCGGGCCGGCGCCCGCCCGCGCGCCAGCAGGGAGACCAGATCGACCGTGGAGTAATCGCTCCACTGAAGGTCTTCCAGGGCAACGACAAGCAACGTGCTACGGGCGATCACCTCCAGCACCGTGACGAGTTCCCGCAGCATGCGGGCCTGTGTCGTTCCTGCCGTGCGCTGCTGCAAGGCGGACCGCTGGGTCTCGGTCACCAGACCCCCGAGTTGCATCAGCCAGCTTGGTGCATGCTCGGCAAGCAGTTCGGGCAGCCTGTTGTGGTACCCGTCGCGGCAGATGGTGTCCAGGGCCTGCAACAAGGGCAGATATGGCTCGCCTTGCCCATAAAGTTCAATGCACTGGCCGAAGGCGACGACCGCTCCGGGCACGCGCTGGCACTCGGAAAGGAAGCTGTCGAGAAGGACGGTCTTGCCGATGCCGGGTTCGCCGGTGATGAAAACGATCTGCCTCGCGCCCCCAAGGCATCGTTCGAGGCAGGCGTGCAATGCGGCGCGCTCGCGTTCCCGGCCGACCAGCCCTGGAGCGGGCGATTCGCAAACCTCCGGCATGGGTGCACCCGCAGCGGCGGCCTGGACGGCTGTGACTGGGGCGATGAAGCGGTAACCGCGGCGGGGAACTGTCTCGATGAAGGCGGGCGTCGCCGCATTGTCACCCAGTACCTGTCGTAGTTCGCGGATATAGCCCCGCAGCAGGCTTTCACTGACGTGGCAGTGACCCCAGACATTGCGGTGCAGTTCCTCGTGAGTGACGAGGCGGTCCGGATGTTCGAGCAGGTAGGCCAGCATGGCGAACGTCTTGGGCCGGACCTGCAGGAGAGTGGTCCCCCGCCACAGTCGCTCGTCCCCGAGATCGACACGGAATGGCGCAAACGTATAACCCGTAGCCACGATGTCAGCCTCTCACGGAAATGCCACCCAGAACTCACGCATCTTCCACGCGTTCATGTTAGGCGCTCCACGGTCACGCTTCTACGCTGGAATGGAGCCGGTGGTTGATCTGTCGGCGGCGCGGTGGTGCCATGCTGCGATGCGGCAAGCGTGGGCACGCCAGAGGGCATGGAGGAAGTCATGAGTACGGCATGGACAGATTCGCGCCGCGATCGCGGCACTGGCACGGCATGGATGCGCGCGGTACGGCGCATGGCGGTGCGGCACCGCATCGATGGCGCGTGGCGATGCGGTGGCCTGCACCGGATTGCCGCGCTACTGAAGGCGGCCAGGCATGTGCATGCCCCATCCGCATGTCGTGGCAGCCGGATTCGCCATGTACGCTAGTACATTGCGGGCCGGGGGACAGTCAGGGCAAGAGACTGCTTGTGTCGCGGACCATCGAACGAGAGCGCTTAGCTCACCGGCACTGACGGTCGTTGTGCCCGGCACGTCGCGCATGGAGAGCGGCGAAGAAAAGACGCACGGTGCCATCGAGATCGCCATCCCCCTTGCCGGAACCTGCGTCGAGATCCGGTATCAGACGGCTGCCGGACGAACCGCGAGGGCAAGCGTGGGCGGACATCATGTGTCGGTGATCCCGGCGGAGCAGCCGCACGCGGTCTCGTGGAAACGGAATGCCGGCCTGATCGCCCTTTTTCTGTCGCCCGACGTCATGGCGGATGTCGCCGAGACGCGCGGCCTGCGTCACTGGATGGTGTGGGAGAGCTATACGGCGCTTGACATGTTCCTGCGCAGAATCGGCGACTCGCTGCGCGCGGACATTGCCTGCGGGCATCCAGTGCCTTTGCTGTATCTCGACGCAATGGCGCAGGTGCTGGCCGTGCATTTGCTCCAGATGTACGGTTCCGCGCGGAGGGTGCCGGCATGCGCCGATGGCTTGCCCAGGCACGTCTTGAGCCGCGTGATCGACTACATCCAGGCCAATCTGGCCGGTGATGTCAGCCTGGCAGAACTCGCCGGCGTCGCGGCTGTCAGCCCGTCGCATTTCTCGCGACAGTTCAGGCTGGCGACGGGCCTGAGTCCACATCAATACCTGACGCAATGCCGCGTTGAGCGCGTCAGAGAGTTGCTTCTTTGTGGGACGCAGGGGCTCGCCGAGATTGCGCTCGAAGTCGGGTTCGTCAGTCAGAGTCACATGACCTCGGTATTCCGCAAGGCCACCGCCATGACGCCCGCAATTTTTCGCGATGGCACGCGCGATGCCCGGTCGGCGGGAGCACGTGCACGCAAGCCTGTAGCCATGCGGGCAGCGGGTGATCCGGCACATCTGGCCATGCCTGTTTAGTTCGCCGACAAGACAGGTAGTTGCGTTTGTGCTGCTGACTCACCGGACAGCTAGGGGACGCAAACACATGTATTACTAGGATCACTTGCAGAAGCCGGGCGCCCTGGCCGCTTGTGTCACAAAATCTATGTAATTCTATAGATTTTAGCGTGCAGGTGGCGGGCTCTCGAATTATCTGTGCGTTTTAGAAGATTTTTGGCTGGCATCAGGTCGCTGGTGTAAAATCTTTTAAACTGCGGAGATTTTCATGCAAGTGAGAGTGCAAAGTGCCTCCGACATTGGTGCGCTGGTCCGTGCGGCGCGGAAATCTGGCGGCATACGCCAGGACGACGCCGCGGGCAGTATCGGCGTGAGCGAGACGTTCATGGTGCGCGTCGAGAACGGCGCGGAGGGCATCCAATGGGGCAAGTTGTTCCAGGTGCTTGAGGGGTTGGGGATTCACATGCAACTTGATCTCCCCAACGTGACGTCAGAAGCCGTGCAGGTTGAGCGCGTCAAGCTTGCGAACAGGCAGAGCCGTGCGAGTCGATTGAGGGCGGCCCGCGCAGATGAGGGCAGCCATGGCTGAGCGCAGCCTTCTCGCAAGCATCAACGGCCAGAAGGTGGGAAGACTCGATGGGAGTCAGGACATCTGGTCGTTTCAATATGACGAGGCCTGGCTCTCCAATGCGGAAGCCTTCCAACTGAGTCCCGCGCTACCATTGCAGACGCATCGTCAAATCGACGGCGGAACGAACCGGGCGATACAGTGGTTCTTCGACAACCTGTTGCCGGAGGAGGCTCAGCGCTCGCTGATGGCACGCGATGCGGGGATCAAGAATGAAGCTGATGCCTTCGCGCTATTGGCGTATTACGGTTCCGAGTCCGCAGGTTCGCTGACGCTTTTGGGGCAAGGAAAGGATCCAGCGGAACCCGAGCTTCGTGCGTTACCGGATGATGTGCTGGAAGGACGCATTCGTGCGTTGCCACGGGTTCCCCTCACTCACGATGCCCTGAAGAAGATGTCGCTGGCCGGCGCTC
This sequence comes from Cupriavidus sp. 05N38, assembly GCF_056397345.1. Lineage (NCBI taxonomy): Bacteria > Pseudomonadati > Pseudomonadota > Betaproteobacteria > Burkholderiales > Burkholderiaceae > Cupriavidus > Cupriavidus sp. 05N38. The sequence continues at coordinate 26,745 of NZ_JBFTNF010000074.1, read as the reverse complement.
AGCACAAGCTTGCCATCGTCGTGCGCGACGCAGCGCTGCTTGAACCGGGCGGTAATGCACCCTCAACCCACATTCTCAAGCCGGACCATCAGGATGCTGACGACTACCCGCATTCTGTCATCAACGAATGGTTCGTGATGTCACTCGCCGCTCAGCTCGGGCTGGCGGTGCCCACGGTGAGCCGGCGGTATGTCCCTTCGCCTGTCTATCTCATTCGCCGGTTTGATCGACAGGAGAAAGAAGGGAACTGGGGGCGGCTGCATAGCATTGATGCCTGCCAGATGCTCAATCTCTCGCGTACGTTCAAGTATGATCAAGGGAGCATTGAGTCGCTGTCACGCCTGGCAAACATGTGCCGATCCCCAGCGCTCGAAAGGCCCCGGCTCTTTGACTGGCTCGTGTTCAACCTGTTAGTCGGAAATGCCGATGCCCACTTGAAGAACCTGAGTTTTCTCGTGTCGGCCAATGGTATCGCGCTAGCTCCGTTCTACGATTTGTTGAGTGAAACGGTCTATTCCACGCGCGCTTTCGACAAGCAACTCTGGCCCGATGTCAGGCTTGCTTGGCCGATTCAGGGGAGGGAGTTTTTTCGCGACATCGACCGCACCGTGATGATCGAAGCTGGCAGGGAACTCGGTTTGACGGCCCGGACGGCTGAGCGCCGGCTCGACGTCCAGCTTCGGTCAATCATGCCGGCAGCGGCGGCGCTCCATGCCCGCGCTGAAGACGAGAACGCTGAACTGTTGAAGCAGCGGCCGGATCTCGCGGCAACCTTCGGCGGCGAAATGCGGTGCCTGCGGGCAATCCAGCACAACATCATTGCCGACATGACTCGGCAACTTGCTTGATCCTCGCAATTCCGGAGGCCACTTCCCCCACCCGCTTGACGCAGAAGGAGATGCGAAACGTTGTCGCGTTCCTGCGCAGCCTATCGGGTCCCGTCATCCTCCGTGGAGCGTCCTGCCCGATAAGACCCGAGAGGGTTGCCTGGTCATTTCGACCGCGCTGCACTCGGGAAGACGGACGCAGGCCCGCCTACCCGGCATCGACTGCTATAAGGTCGACTACGCCGCCGGCGCGCTTCGAAAGAGGGCTCCATTCCACGCGCTCTGCTCAACGGGTATTCCTGCCGCGATTTGCACTAGCGTGCCGCTGTGCAAACTCGGCGCAGAGTTCAAGGAAGCCAGTCGCCGCGGGCGAGGGTGTTCGTCCCTTCAGCGTGAGCGCGGAAATGGTCCGCTGGATCYCGGGTTTGACCACGCGCCGAATGGTCACTTGACCGACCCGGACCAGCGGCAGCAGCGACAGCGGCAGGATTCCCACAGCCAGTCCGTTCGCCACGAAGCCGATAACCGTGCTGGCGTGCTCGACCTCAAACGCTGGCTTCAGCGGATGCCCCTGTTGCAGGTAGGTCGCCTCCATCAGGTGGCGCACGCTGCTGGTGCCCGTCAGCGACACCAGCCGATGCGGCTGCAGCTGCTGCCAGGTGACCGTGCGCGAGCGCGCGAGCGGGTGCTGGTCATGGCACAGGAGCACCAGGCTGTCCTGGAACAACTCGCGCTGGGTCAGGTCATGCTCGCTGCCAGTCGCGGGCGCCAGCGCAAGATCGACCACCCCTTGCCGCACCATCTCCAGCGCCACGTCGGACAGCACGTCGTGCACCTGCACGACCACGGCCGGGTGCACGGCTTCGAAGGCGACGATGACTTCCGGCAGGAACGCCGCCGCCAGCGACGGCGAGGCGGCAATGGCGAGCCGGCCGCGCTTGCCCTCGACGAAATCGCGGATGCCGGCGAACGCGCTGTCAAAATTCTCGAACAGGCCTTCCACGGCGCCGAGCAGTTCGGTGCCCACGGGGGTCAGGGCCACGTGGCGGGTGGTACGGTCGAAAAGCTGCGCGCTAACCTTTTCTTCGAGCTTGCGCACAGTCGCGCTCAGTGCCGGTTGCGACAAGTGCACCTGGCGGGCCGCCTCGCTGAAGCTCAGGGTATGCCCGACCGCCAGGAATGCTTCGAGCTGTCGCAGTGTCACGCGGGATGTCATCGATATATAGCTCCGTTGGATAAATCTATCACATAATGAAATTGGACGGATAAATGCGCGGGCCCTACTGTGGAGTCATTCCTCCCCTCAAAGGACACCGCGATGAACAACGCAGCACTCGCCCTCAGCACCATCGAAGTCATGCCGTCCGGGAAGGCGTTGGGCGCCGACATCATCGGCGTCGATCTCCGCGCCGGGCTTTCCCCTGAACAGATCGACGAGGTGCGCCAAGCCTGGGCCGACCACCTGGTGCTGCGTTTCCGTGGCAATGGCGAGCTGTCGTTGCAGCAACTGGCCGATTTCTCGCGCCTGTTCGGCGAACTGGATCGTGCGCCGGTAGCCAGCCAGAAAATGGGCAAGGACTTCGACTGGCAGCATCCCGAGATCACCGTGATTTCCAATGTCCTGGTGGATGGCAAGCCGGTGGGCGGCCTGGGCTCATACGAGGCCGTGTGGCATTCGGACATGACCTACAATCCGACCCCTCCAAAAGGGAGCGCCCTGTATGCGGTGGAGATCCCGCCCAGCGGAGGCGACACCCATTTCGCCAACATGTACATGGCCTACGATACGCTGCCGGCCGAGCTGAAGGCGCGTGCCGGCCAGCTCCAGTGCGTGCACGACGCCAGCCGCAACAGTGCCGGCGAACTGCGCCGGGGCTTTGCCGACACCACCGATCCGCGCCATACCATCGGCGCCGTGCATCCGGTGGTGCGGACCCATCCGGTCACTGGCAAGCGCTGCCTGTTCCTGGGCCGCCGCCGCAATGCCTGCCTGCCGGGCGTGCCGCTCGAGGAAAGCGAAGCCTTGCTCGATGCGCTATGGGCGCATGCGACCAGGCCGGAGTTCGTGTGGGTCCAGCAGTGGCAGCTGGGCGACGTCATCCTGTGGGACAACCGCTGCACCATGCACCGGCGCGACAGCTTCGACCCGAGCACGCGCCGCCTGATGTACCGTACTCAAATCACCGGCGAAGCCGTGGTATGAGGGGAGCAGCCATGAACGCTATCCCCGGCGCCCCGGAGCGTACCGCGCAGGGCCTCGACGACGCACCGGTTTCTTCGGCCACGATCGACGAGGTCATCGTGCGCCATCTCGAGTTTCCGTTGAAGACGCCTTACCGTCTGTCCTCCGGCGACCTGACGCTGTTCGACCCCATCGTCATCGAGATCCGCGACAGCGAAGGGCGCAGCGGCTGGGGCGAGGCGCTGATCATCCCGGGCTACACCCATGAATCGATGGAAGTCGCCTGGCAGGTCGCCAGCACGCTGGCCGAGCGGATAGTGGGGCTGGGCTTCACTTCCGCCGCAGCTCTTTCCATGGCCTGGCTGCTCCCCAACCCCGGCGTGGTCAGCGCCATCCTGGCAGCCCTCGACATGCTCGGCGGCGAGCCCATGCTGCGGCCCGCGCACGATGTCACCGTGCCGCTGCTGGCGCCGTGCCAGGCGCACGATGCCGCGCAGATCCGGGAAGAGGTCGACAGCCTGGTCGAACAAGGGTTTCGCACGCTGAAGGTCAAGGTGGGATATGCCTGGCAAGACGACCTCGATCGCCTGCAGATCATCCAGGACGCCGTGGGCGACCGCGCCACGCTTCGCCTTGATGCCAATCGCGGCTTCAGCCGCGCGCATGGCATCGCCTTTGCGCAACGGCTGCATCCCGGTGGCATCGAGTTGCTGGAGCAGCCATGTGGCGCGGAGGATTGGGATGACAACGCCGCGGTGGCTGCGGTATCGACGGTGCCGTTGATGCTCGACGAGTCGATCTACGGGCCTGAGCACATCGAGCGCGCGGCCACCATCGCCAACGTCGGCTTCGTCAAACTCAAGCTCAAGAAAGTGGGTAGCGCCGGGATGCTGCGCGATGCGCTGAACCGCATCCGCGAGCTTGGCATGACACCGGTGATGGGCGATGGCGTGTCGATCGAGATCGGCTGCTGGATGGAGGCCTGTGTCGCGGCGCGCACCATCGACAACGCCGGAGAAATGAACGGCTTCCTCAAGGTGCGCGAGCGTCTGTTCGCTAATCCGCTGGTGTTCCAGCACGGCGCCATCCGCATTCCCGCGGGCTACTGGCCGGAGGTGGATCGCCACGTGCTGGCCGTCCATACGCGGGACAGCAAGCCGTTTCGGGCTGCGCGCCGCTACCGTTAGTGCAACGCAACTGGCGTAGTGCCGCACAGACGGCACGCGCCAAGCGTCAGGAGACAACCATGATTCTGAGCCAATGCCGTCGCGCGGCAGCATGCGGCCTGAGCGCCCTGATACTCGCGGCGGGCGCAGCGCCGGCCATCGCCGGCACCTTCCCCGAGCGCCCCGTCAAGCTGGTGGTGGCCGGCCCGCCATCCGGCGGCACGGATTTCCTGGCGCGTCTGCTGGCCGAACGCCTGACGGCGCTCTGGAAGCAGCCGGTGGTGGTGGAGAACCGCGCCGGCGCCTCCGGTCTGATCGGCACCCGCTACGTCCAGTCCGCGGCGCCCGACGGCTACACGCTGATCCTCGGCCACGCAGYCACGCACGCCATCGTGCCGGCCATGCATCACCCCAGCCCCTACGATCCCGTCAAGGACTTCACGCCGATCAGCCTGGTGGCGACCGCGCCCGAAGTGTTGGTGGTGTCGGCCAGCTCGCCGATCCGGTCGCTGAAGGAACTGCTGGCCGCTGCCAAAGCCAGGCCGGGTTCCATCACCTATGGCTCGCCCGGCATCGGGCTGCCGCAGCACCTGCTGGGGCACCGCATGGCGCAGCTGGCCGGCGTGGACATGCGCCATGTGCCATATCGCGGCAGCAACCCTGCACTGACCGACCTGATCGGCGGCCAGATCAGCGCCATGGTGGTGACCAGCGGGGCCGTGGTGCCGTTCATCAAGGAAGGGCGGGTCCGGGCCCTGGCGGTGAATTCCCCGCAGCGCTCGCCGCTGCTGCCCGATGTCCCTACCTTTGGCGAACAGGGCATGCCCGAGCTGCAACAGATTGGATGGTTCGGGGTATTTGCTCCGGCGAAGCTCCCGGCAGAGCTTGTGGGCGTGCTCAATGCGGGCATTGTGCAAGTTCTTGCCGCGCCGGACGTGCGCACGAAGATCAAGGCACTATATGTAGATCCCGAAGGCGATACGCCGGAGCAGTTCGCCGCCTTCCACCGCGAAGAGGTGCGCAAATGGGCGCAGATTGTCCAGCAGTGCGGTGTACGGGCGGAATAGCGTCGGGCGCACAGCCCGGGTAACGGGATGGAGACAACCATGAAGCATGCAATATCGTGGGTGGCGGCATTGGTTACGTCGTTCGCCACTGTGCCGCTGCTGGCGCAACCGGTGCCGGCGCAGGCCGATGCCGGCTACCCGAGCAAGCCCATCCAGCTGGTGGTGGCTTATCCGCCGGGCGGCGGCACGGACATCCTGGCCCGCGTGGTCGGGGCCGAACTGCAGAAGGCACTGGGACAGCCGGTCGTGGTGGTCAATCGCGGCGGCGCGTCCGGCGCGATCGGCACCGAGTTTGCCGCGCGCGCCGCGCCCGACGGCTATACCCTGCTGCTGGCCACGGCCAACGTCACGATCTCGCCGGCGGTCGATGCCAGGACGCGCTTCAACCCGACTCGCGATTTCGTGCCGGTGACGCTGCTGTCGGATTCACCGTTCGTGCTGGTATCGAATGCCAGCTTTGCACCGAAGACGATCGCCGAGTTGCTGGCCTATTCGAAGGCGCATCCCGGGGCGGTCAACTACGCGTCGACGGGAGTGGGCTCGCCGCAGCAACTGGCGACTGAACTGCTCAAGAAGAAAGCGGGGCTCGACTGGACACACGTGCCGTACCAGGGTGGCGGGCCGGCCATGGCCGACCTGATGGCAGGCCAGGTGCAGGTCATGTTCAGCAACGTGCTGCCGGTGCTGCCCTACATCAGAAGCGGCAAGGTGAGGGCGCTTGCCGTGACTACGCAGGAGCCGCTACCGGCGCTGTCAAAGGTCCCGACCATGATCCAGGAAGGGCAGCAGGACTTCGTGGTCAGCTTCTGGTCCGGCGTGATGGCGCCAGCCGGCACGCCTGGCGCCATCGTTGCCAAGCTGAACGATGCCTTGCTCAAGATCATGCAGCTTCCCGCGGTGCGCGAGCGGCTCGCGCGCGAGGGCAGCATCGTGACACCGATGACCAGCGCGAAGTTCGCCGAGTTCATCGCGGAGGATGCCGCACGTTGGCGGCAAGTCGCCCAGGTCACCGGCGTGCGCGCGGAGCGCTGAGTCGCTTCGCTGTGTCGTTTATCCGGAGCGGCGGCGCGGGCGTACGTCCTGACAGCCGGGACAGCTAGGCCCTGATCACCGCGACGCTGAACGCGCCGTGGTCCAGCGCATCCGCAATGGCATCGCAGGCGTGCTGGAAAAAACCGTAATAGGTGCCGCGCCCGTTTACCACGATCCGGAACAGGATGAATGTCCGGCGGGGTTCGGGATCGGCTTCCGATCTATTCCGGGGTATGGAAGGGGTGCCCTTCGCAAGGTCATGACCGGCATTGAAAGTCGCAATCCAATGCATTGTGCCTCCTCGAACGGGAACCCCTGCTTACTCTGCCAAGACACCGTGATATCCGTACCGCGCGCACGTGTCTTGACGCCGTGAAGTCTGATGTATCGGTTGTAGCCTTCCCCCTTCACCCCCGTCGCTGCGTGAATCGCGATGAATCAGTCCCCTGAGAAAATCATACTCTCAGGCACGTACCGAACCATTATCCAGATGGATTAGTGCGCCGCAGCGCCGATCTCACGTCTTCTCGTATTGCAAGGGCAGCCGCCAGCCTGAAGAATGAGCTAATGGATGAGGGGAGCTGAAATCCTGGACTCTGCCGCGCATTCTTCTCCGAATTCGTCACCGATCTTGTAGCAAGGCGTTCCGTAATATCGAAACCTGTCTATCGGCGTCCAGGTAATTCAAGAACTCGTGCGTCTCCGAACTCAGGCGGGACCTTGAACACATTTGAGCGGGTCGCGTCCAGTCCGCGACATGGTCCATCGCGAACCTTGAACTGGTGCACCGTGGACTTTCGCTGGCTGGTACCGGTGAGTGGCGACGGCATGGATGTATTGCGGCTGGTACATAGCCCGCATCGCAGCATTCTCATCAGCCGACGGAGCACATCTCGGAGCGGCACTCATGGCGGTGAGATCACGCATACACTGAAGAACTACGTCGGGAGATTCTCCATGAACGCACTCGTCCAGGCCTTGGCAAGCAGCAGTGACAAGTTGCGGTCGGAACTCGAGACGATCTACAAGGATCTCCATCAGCATCCGGAACTTTCCATGCAAGAGGTCCGCACCGCCAAGGTCGCGGCGGACTATATCGAAGCACTCGGTTACCAGGTGGCGCGCGGGGTGGGCATGACCGGTGTCGTCGGCGTGTTGCGCAACGGGCCGGGCGCGACGGTGATGCTCCGCGCGGACATGGATGCGTTGCCCATGGCCGAAAATACCGGCTTGCCTTATGCGAGTACAGTCAAGGCCACAGATGACGAGGGCGTGGTGGTCGACGTGGCCCACTCCTGCGGGCATGACATGCACGTGACGTGGCTGCTAGGCGCTTCCCGCATCCTTGCAGAGCACCGGGACGCCTGGAAGGGTACGGTCATGGTGGTATTTCAGCCGGGGGAAGAGGTGGCGGCCGGCGCCAGCAGCATGGTCAAGGACTGGCAGGAGGCAAGCTTGCCCAGGCCGGACATCATTTTGGGTCAGCATGTCATGGTGGGCGCGAGCGGCACGGTGAGTTACCGCCCCGGGATTATCCTGTCGGCGGGCGATAGCCTGAAGATCAGGCTATTCGGTCGCGGCTCCCACGGTTCTCAGCCTCAGACTGCCATCGACCCGGTCATCATGGCCGCCTCCACAACGCTGCGCCTGCAGACCATCGTCTCGCGTGAGATCTCGCCCATGGAAAATGCGGTGCTGACCATTGGGGCGCTGCAAGCGGGGACCAAGGAAAACATCATTCCAGACGAAGCCACGATAAAGCTCAATATGCGCACGTTCGATGAAGACGTGCGCGAGTACATGCTGGCGTCTATCAGGCGGATTTGCTGTGCCGAGTGCGATGCGTCGAATGCCGAGCGGGCCCCCGAGTTCACCACGCTCAGTTCGTATCCGCTTACCGAAAACGATGTTGCCGCCACGGGTAGCGTCGCTGACCTTTTCAAGGCTCAGTTTGGCGACAATGCCTACGAAGCATCACCGGCATCGGCCAGTGAAGACTTCAGCGTCTTTGGTCGCACCTGGAACGTGCCATACGTGTTCTGGTTTGTCGGCGGGACCGACCCGGACGTTTATGCGCAAGCCAAGGCGGCCAAGCAGATCAACAAGATACCGAGCAATCATTCCCCCAAGTTTGCACCGGTCATTCATCCTACGCTGGAGACGGGCATGCAGGCGTTGCTTACGGCGGCCTCTGCCTGGCTTTGCGCATCTCAAGGGGCATGATGGAACACGGTCTTTTTGTCTCGGTTGACCTGTTCGGCACCTTCGCATTCGCAGTCAGCGGCGCACTCGCAGCCGAGCAAAGGCGTCTCGACCTGTTTGGCATTGTAGCCATCAGCTATCTGACAGCTTGTGGCGGTGGCGTCGTTCGAGACCTGTGCCTTGGTTCTTTGCCACCGGCCGGCATCTCGGATTGGCGTTACCTTGCCACCTCGGGATTAGCCTCGATCATGGCGATCTGGGCGCGTCCCATCATTGACCACCTTAAGCATCCAATCGTCTTCTTTGACTCGCTGGGCCTGGGTTTCTTCGCGGTCATTGGTGCACACAAGGCGCTGCAGTTTGGCCACAACATCGAAGTTGCCATCATTCTCGGCATGGTGACTGCTGTCGGCGGTGGATTAGCACGGGATGTGGTCCTCAATCGCGTGCCGATCATCCTGCATAAGGAGATCTATGCGCTCGCGGCCCTGATCGGCGCATCCATCCAGGTTCTGGGACAAGTCATGGAGTGGAGGGTGGCAGTCACCCCTTGGTTCGCTGCGTCGATATGCTTTGCGATCCGCCTTCTCGCATTGCGCTATTCTTGGAGTCTGCCTGTGGTCCGCCGAGGCAACGTAGCGCAATAGGTGCATGACGGTGCATCGTCCGCTGCGCGTCCGGTCGATGCACGCGCGCCCGCCCCGGTGAGTGTCCCGCCCTGGAGGCGTTCGCTTTACAAAACGCGTCAATGCTGGTGCGCAGACGAGGCTTTCAGATCTGGCACCGTGACGGCGACGACTTCGGCAGCCAGGATCTTGTGGGTCGGGTCGGCCAGTTCGAGGCGAAGCTTGTGCGGCCCCGGCGAGAGCCCGACGACGATGATCGGGTCCTCGCTCGTATGCGCCCACGTGCCATGAGCGTCGTCTACCGTCACGTGCAGATGCCCGACGCGGGGCGAGATGTCGACGGCGGGCTTGCCGAATACCGGCATGACACGGAAGTTCTCGGTCCGGAACTGGACGATGACCACGCCGCGTGCGAGCGGTTCGGCAAGTGGCGCGTACGGTATCAGCTTGGGTGCGGGTTCGTTGCTAAGCGGAAGAATGGCTGGTGGGCGAATGGCTTCCTGTGCCGTTTGCGCCGATGCACTGATGCAGCATGCTGTCGCGATGATGGCGGCCGAAAGGTATGTCCAGGTGGGGCGCATGACGTTGTCCTTTTTCGCAGATGGGTTGCCTTGGCGCGGGAGCCGGTCAGGGGCATTCCGCGCGACAGGGGCATTCCGCGCGAGATCAAGGCTGCCTGGCCTTGCCGCCCGGCCAACGTCGATCCATTCACCCCTTCCTCAAGGGACGCAAGCAACTACGCATGATGGCTGACAGGCAGGACCGGGACGAGGAGAATCTGGCAAGAGCACTGAACCTTCGCGTTCAGATTGTTAGATCAGACCCTCGCCAGCGAATTCCATATGGGCCAGCGGGCCAGATGGCCCGCATTACGGTAACCAAGAACGGTAACCAAGAAGTTCTTATGTGGACAGGAGGAAACCTCAGCGTGTCCAGCCGGCTCGACGGCCAAGCCTTCAAGGCGAGGAAGTCGGCCAGAAGCGGCGTGGCGCACGGCGGCAAGCCACGATCTCCAACCATGGGGGGTCAGGCTGGCCGGATCTGGGCAATCACCACCAGAATCACCGCCGCATTGCCGGGCTGCTGGAAGTGGGAGTAGGCGGCCCGCGCATGGCCGGCCTTTTCGCCGAGCACGTCGGCGAAAAAATCGGACGCGCCATCCAGCACCGCCGGCTGCTGCAGCCATCCCTCGGCGCTGGTCACGTGACCTTCGAGGCGGACGATATGGTCCAGCCGCTCGAAGCCGCCCAGATGCGCGTGGATCTGGGCCAGCACATTGAGCGCGGCAAGCTTCGCGGCGCGCTGGCCTTCCTCGAGGGTCAGGTCCTTGCCGACTTGGCCCTGCCAGACCACCTTGCCATCAGCCAGCGGCAACTGCCCGGAAATGAAGAGTAGGTCTCCTGCCTGGCTGACAGCCGTGTAGCTGCCCAGTGGCTGGGGCGGATTGGGCAGTGTCAGCCCATGTGCTGCGAGGCGTTCCTGAACGGACATGATGGCTCCTGATGGGGTTCGGTTGCTTATGGCATGACTTTAGGCGGTGGGCCTCACCTGATAAAGGCATCGGTCGGAACAGGATTTGCTACATGGGGGAACAAGTGGACAGCGCGTAATCCGGCCAGAATGGCGCCATTCACGCTATTGGGAAATGAAAAGGATCCTGTGCGGACTCGTGTCGGATGCATCACGATACCAAGCCCGCGACGAGATGCGCGGAGATGCGCGTCACCCTGGTGGCCAACGGTTGTCTCGACGGAGCCGGCGGTCAGTTTTTGAAACGGTGTGGAAAGCGCCACCTCGCCCCTCCGTTTTGTATTCCTCTGTATCAGACCGCGGCCGGGATACACACGCTCAAGAATCTGCCTGCGTATCGCTACACCGCTGATACATCGATCTTCTTAAATGCTCCCTGTATGCCCTCCGGCTCGGCAATTGTCCGATTCGGTTATTTCAAATCACTGACAAGGAGTCAAAGATGAGCAAGATCGAAAAAGCTGTCTACACCGGCACGAGCGAGATCGAGAAAGTTCTCTACACCGGCAAGACCCATACCGCCGGTGGACGCGATGGCGCGGCCCGCAGCGATGACGGTCGTCTGGATATCAAGCTCACGCGCCCGGGCAGCGCAGGTAGCGGAACCAATCCCGAGCAACTGTTCGCAGCGGGCTGGTCTGCCTGCTTCATCGGTGCGCTCGGCAAGGCTGCCCAGGCCGGGGGAGTCACGCTACCGGCCGATGTGGCTGTTGACGCCGAGGTCGATCTTGGCATGACCGGGGAAGCCTACTTCCTGCAGGCTCGCCTGACTGTCAGCCTGCCTGGCTTCGACCGCGAGACCGCGCTTTCGCTGGCGCAGGATGCGCATCAGCGTTGCCCGTACTCGAAGGCCACACACGGCAATATCAATGTCGTGATCGACGTGGTCTGACGGCGCAAGGCCTGCCCGCGTGGCAGGCAGGCCTGCGATCCACCCGATGATCTGATCCAGCGAGCGTGCGGACATCGACACGCTGCGAGGGGCGTTGGCTTGGAGGCGGCGCTACAGGCCGGCAGCGGCAGCGGCAGCGGCGACGGCACGCGGTGCGCGCGCCTCGACGTCCCATGCCACCGCCCGCGTCTGCATCAACGGCTTGGCCAGCGCATCGCCGGCCCTAACCCCTTCGCCGGCTTTCAGGACGAACAGCGGATTGATGTCGATTTCCTGCACGACATTGCGAAGATCGATGGCCAGCGCCGACAAATGCATGAGCGTGTCGACCAGCGCGTCGAGGTCCGCCTTTGGGCGGCCCCGGGCGCCATCCAGGATCGCGAAGGCCCGCAGTTCACGCACCATTTGTTCCGCTTCCGACCGCACGATGGGCGCGAGGCGAAAACTCACATCCTTCATCACCTCGGCGTAGATACCACCGAAGCCCACCATGACGGCGGGTCCGAACAGCGGATCGTTGTTGACGCCGAGGATGAGTTCGTTCGCGCCGCTGACCATCTCCTGCACCAGCACGCCGTCGAGCACCGCTTGCGGCGCATAGGCCTGCGCATTGCGCATGATCTCGTCGAAGGCAGCCGAGACGGTGTCGCTGCCCTGCATGCCCACGCGCACGCCGCCGGCCTCGGTCTTGTGCGGAATGTCGGTCGACTGGACCTTCATGACCACCGGACCGCCCAGGTCAGCGGCGAGGCGAACCGCGTCCGATGCACTGGTCGCCAGTTGCTCTTGCGTGCCGCGGATGCCATAGGCGCTCAATACCTGCTTGGCCTCGTATTCGGTCAGGTCCGTGCCGCGGCCGGCGATGGCGCGGCACACCTCAGGCCGATGAATGAGGAGCGGCTTCTCGCTGGCCAGCGTCTCGATGCGCATGCGCGCCTGTGCGAAAGCCCACAATGCGCCGGCACCACGCGCACAGCGCACCGGGGATTGGTAGCGCGGAATACCGGCGCGATCCAGGATGTCATAGGCCTCCTGCACGCTGGCCGGATCGGCATTCCACGCGACGAGGATCGGAATGTCGCGCTCCCGCGAGACGCGGACGATCTCGCGAGCCAGCTCGACAGCGAGCTTGCCGCTGGCGGCGGCGAGCGCAAGGCCGATCAGATCCACGTTCGGATCGTCTGCAAGTTTCTCGAGCGTGACTTTGAGGAGGTTGGCGTCGGCCAGCAGACTCGCCGTCACGTCCAGTGGATTTGCCACCGCTGCAAACGAAGGAAGCACCTGCTTGAGCGCACTCACGGTCGATGCTTCGAGCGCGGGCAACTGCAATCCACCGTTGGTCGCGCCGTCCGCCATCGCAATGCCGGCGCCACCGGAAATCGTGACGACCGCGAGCCGGTTGCCCTTGGGAAAGCGCCGTGGCAACAGGGCCTTGGCGCAGTCCGCCAGATCGCCGACATCGTTCACTTCGATGATCCCGCTCTGCCGGAATGCGGCGCGGTACAGCGCCATGGCACCGCCGAGGTTGGCGGTGTGCGATGCAGCCGCCCTGGCGCCAGCTTCAGACGTGCCGACTTTCCAGATGAGCATCGGCTTGCCGGCACGCAGCGCGCGCTGGCCGATGCCCACGAGCCTGTGCGCATCCTGGAAGCCCTCGACATAGCCGGCGATCACGTGGGTTTCGGGGTCGTCGATCATCGCGTCCATGAAGTCGAGCGAGGTCGTCACGGATTCGTTGCCGGTCGAGACGTAGTGCCGGAAGCCAATGCCTTCCTGGCTCGCCAGCATCACGATCGAATTGCCGAAGGCGCCGCTCTGCGAGGTGAGGCTGAGATTGCCGGCTGGGTAGGTCAGGCCGTAGGGCGCGCCGAAGCCGACATGGATGCCATCGCTGACGTTCATATAGCCCTGGCAGTTCGGGCCGATTACGTGCATGCCGAATTCGCGGGCCGTGGCAGCGATGTTGCGCCGCGCCTGCGCGCCTTCCTCACCCGTCTCGGCGAAGCCGGAAGAGAGGATCACCGCGAATCGGCAGCCCTTGCGGCCAAGATCGGCCAGCGCGCTGGCGACGCGCTTGGCCGCCACGGCGATCACCGCGACGTCGGGCGCGATGGGCAGCGATGCGACATCCGGATAGCACGGATACCCGCCCACTTCTGCATAGCGCGGATTGACGGGCAGGATCCGGCCCGTGTAGCCCTTGGCCTTGAGATGCGCGATCGGCTGTCCGCTGATGGATGCCAGGTCCTGCGAGGCGCCGATGACGGTAACGGAGCGTGGGTTGAAGAAATGCTTGAAAGTGGACATGAGGTGTTCCTGGCGTACTTCCGGATGGGTCGCGTGCTTCATGCGTCCACCTTGATGTCCCGGGCCTTGATCAGCGCCGCCCAGCGCGTGGTTTCGGCCTGCAGGAGCTTGTCGAACTGCTTCGCGTCGAGCGCGAGGATCTCCGCGTCGAGCGCCGCGAGCTTGTTGCGCACATCGGCGGTGCCCATGGCCGCCTGCAATGCAGAGCCGAGGTAGTCGACGATGGCCGGCGCGGTGCGTGCGTGGACGGCGAGCCCGTACCACGACTGCACCAGCGCGTCCGGATAGCCCGCCTCGGCAATGGTCGGGATGTCGGGCAGCGAGCGCGTCCGCCTGGTGGCATTGACGGCAAGCGGCCGCACGCGCTTGGACTGGATCAGCGGCAGGATCAGGTTCTGCGACACCAGCGCAAACTGCAGTTGCCCGCGCCCCAGGTCCAGCACCGAAGGCGGCTGGCCCTTGTAGCCGACATTGGTGACCCGCAGGCCGGTCGATTCAAAGAACAGCTCCTGCGCGAGATGCAACGAGTTGCCCGCGCCCGGCACCGGGACATTGACCTCGCCCGGCCGCGCCTTGGCCCATGCCGCGAATTCCTTCAACGTCTTCACCGGCACGTCGTTGTGGACCACGAAGACCGAGGGCACCGCCGCCACCGCGCCGATGGCGCGGAAGTTCTGCACGCGGATGCCGGAGTCGGGATACAGCGTCTGGGCCACCGCCAGCACCGGGGTCACGCCCAGCAGCGTGTACCCGTCCGCCGGCGCGCGGCCGGCGAACTCGATGCCGATGCGGCCGTCGGCGCCCGGCCGGTTTTCCACCACCACGCGCTGCGGCAGGTCCAGCGACATCCGGTCGAGCGCCGCGCGCAGCGTGATGTCGACCACGCCTCCCACCGGATACGGCACGATCGCGCGCACCGGCCGGTCGGGGTAGTTGCCCGGTCCCGTGGCGGCCCGGGCCAGTGCCGGCAGCCAGCCGGGGGCGGCCAGCGCCAGGGTGGTTTGCAACGCAGTCCGTGCGAATGCTCGGCGATCCATGTTGTCTCCTTGTTCTGGCCCCGGCTTTCGTGCCGGGTGCCTTTATTCCAGGTATAGCTGCCTCTGCTGCCTCTGCCGCCTCTGCCGGTCAGCCCGGCAGGTAGCTGCGCAGGCGCTCCAGCGACTGCTGCGTCTCGCGTACCAGCCGCTCCATGATGGTCGCCACCGGCTCGACTTCCCGCACCCAGGCGACACTCTGGCCCGCCGCCTCGTACATCAGCGGCGCGATCTCGTGCTCTTCCACCGCCGCCAGCAGGCGCCCGGTCAGCGCCTGCTGGTAAGGCATGTCGAGCGGCTCGGGGGCGCCGGGCGCCGCCCACGCGTCGGAGAACGCGCTGCGCACCACCCGGCAAGGCTTGCCGCTGTGCGCGCGCGTGATGACGGTGTCTTCGCTGCCCGCGGCCAGCAGCCGCTCGGTCAGCGCGGCCGGCAGCCGGTGCTCGGTGCTGCCCAGCCACACCGTGCCGAGCCATGCGCCTTGCGCACCCATCGCCAGTGCCGCGGCGACCTGGCTGCCTTCGCCGACGCCGCCGGCGGCAAGCACCGGCCGGCCTTCCGCCGCCGCGATGATCTGCGGCACCAGCGTGAAGGTGCCGGTGGTCCCGGTATGCCCGCCCGCGTCATAGCCCTGCGCGACCAGCACATCGACGCCGGCCGCGATGGCCTTGCGTGCATGCTTGATGGCGCCGACCAGCGCCATCGTGGTCTTGCCGGCACGCCGCACCCTGGCAAGGGTGTCGACGGGCGTGCCGACACCGGCCGCGAAGACTTCTACCGCGCTCTCGGCCACTGCCTCGACCTGCTCCTCGAACAAGGCCTGCGAGCGCACATACTGCGAGAAGAAGTTGCCTTGCGAGGCCGGCGGCACATCGAAGCGCTCGAACAGGCTGTCGACAAACTGGCGATGCCCGTCCGGAATGGCCGCCGCCACGTCATCGGGGGTGGAGACGCCCGGCAGCGCGGTCGGCAGCAGCAGGTCCACGCCGACGGGAACGCCGGGACACAGCGCGCGCAGGTCGCGCAGCTTTTGCGCGAGTTCGTTGGGGCCGTCGCGCGCGGCGGCATAGACGCCGAGTCCGCCCGCATTGGAGATCGCCGCGGCCACTTCGATGCTGTGCGCCAGTCCGAAGATCGGGTAGCGGATGCCGARCCGGCGGCACAGCGCGTTGGCCAGGGGATTGTGGCTGGTCTCGGTCATCAGTGCGCTCCGAACAGGTCCGGGTCAAAGTCGAGGCAGGGGTGCTGCGGCATCGCCGCTGCCGTCTTCATCACGTACCTGCCGATCAGGTTCTTGTGGACTTCGCTGGTGCCCTCGCCGATCTGGTTCATCTTGGCATCGCGCAGGAAGCGTTCGATCGGATAGGCATTCAGGTAGCTGTTGCCGCCGAGCAGCTGCGCGCAGTCCACCACCACGCGCATGCACAGGTCGGTGCTGTGCATCTTGGCGATCGAGGCGTGGATCGACGTTTCGGGGTCCTCGCGGTCGTAGCGCTGCGCCGCGCTGTACACCAGGCAGCGCGCGGCTTCGATGCGCGCTGCCATGTCGGCCAGCATCCACTGGATGCCCTGGTGCTCGCCCACTGCCTTGCCCGACACTTGCCGATGCCCGGCGTACTGCGCCGCGATCTGCAGCGCGCCGGCCATCCGCCCCAGTGCAATCGCCGCATGGCCGATCCGGGCGCGCACCAGCGTGTCCTGCGCCAGCGCCATGCCCTGTCCCTCTTCGCCGAGGCGATGCGACGCCGGCACGAACACGTCGTCCAGACGCACCTCCGCGATCGGCACGCCATGCCAGCCGAGCTTGGGGATGATGGCCGAGACGCTGAGCCCTTCGGCTTCGCGCGGCACCAGGAACGCAGTCAGCCCTTTGCTGCCGCCGGGCCCGTCGGCGAGCGATGCCACCACCACAAACATGTCGGCCACCGTGGCGCGGGTAATGAACTTCTTCACCCCCGACAACCGGTAGCCGCCGGGGTGCCGGCTGGCGACGGTGCGCAGCCGAGCGAGGTCCGAGCCCGCGCCGGGCTCGGTCAGCGCGAACGCGGATTGCTTGTCGCCGCGGGCCAGCAGCGGCACCGTCTGCGCGCACAGCTCGGGCGAGCCGCCCGCGACGATCGGGCGCGACGACAGGTCCGTGCCCGTCACGAGCGAGGCCGCGGTGCTGCAGACCCGGGCGATTTCTTCGATGATCCTGACGCGCAGCAGCATCGATGCCGCCGTGCCGCCAAATTCCCGGGGGAATGCCGTGGCGATGACGCCGCTTTCGGCCAGCGCGCGGAAGGTGTCCCAGGCGAAGTCGTCATTGCGGTTTGCCGCATTGGCCTTCGGGCCGATGGTTTCCTGGACCAGCGCCTGGACTCGGGCCAGCGTATCGGTTTGCGCCGCGTCGAGCGGCGCCAGCGGATGGCGTTCGGCGGATAGGGGCATGGGTCGGTGTCTCCTCGTGTGGGTCAGTGTGGTCAGTGTGGTCGGTGCTCGTCGGTGTCCATTGCTTGTAACGATAGAGAGGCGGTATCCTCCGATCAATGCCGGCAGGAGAAAGCAGGTATCTCGCCGGAAGATAGCGGGAGCCAAGGCATGCAAACGGAAGCAGGGCAGGACCTCACACTCAAGGCGCTGGCGACCTTCGTGGCGGTGGCGCGCACGGGCAGCGTTTCGGGGGCAGCGGCGCAGCTCGGGCTGGCGCAGTCGGCCATCAGCAGGCAGGTGGCCGAACTGGAGCGGATGTTCGGCGGCGCGCTGTTCTACCGCACCGGGCGCGGCGTACGGCCGACCACGCTGGCCGCGCAGGTGCTCGCCGACGCCGAGCCGCTGCTGGCCGGCGCCCGGCAACTGGTGGAGTCGGCGCGGGGCGAGGCGGGCAACGTCGGCGGGATGGTCACGCTCGGGCTGGTGCCGGCGGTGGCGCCGCTGCTGTCGAGCCGGCTCTACGCCGCCGTGCAGGAGCGCCTGCCGGCGGTCCGGCTGCGCATCGTGGAGGGCTACAGCGGGGAGATCGAGACCCGGCTGACGCAGGGCAGCATCGACCTTGCGGTGCTCAACCGCTACCGCGCCGAAGGCCGGAACAGCTACCGGCGCCTGCTCGACACGCCGCTGATGCTGGTGGGCCGGCGCGCGGCCTTGCAGGCGCACTGGCGCACGGTGGGCGGCAGGCCGGCGTCGATCACGGCGCGCCAGCTCGGCGGCGTGCCGCTGGTGCTGCCGGTGCCCCCCAACGCCATCCGCAACCTGCTCGACGAGCTGGCCATCGCCCATCGCATCCCGCTCAATGTCTGCATGGAGGCCAGCTCATCGGTGGTCATCAAGCGCATCATGTTTGACCACGCCGCGTTCTCCGTGCTGCCCTACCACGCGGTCGCAGCCGAGCTGGAGAGCGGTGACTTCGATGGCGTGCCGCTGTCGGACCGCGCCTTGCGGCAATCGGTCGTGCTGGCCACCAGCAGCCAGCGCCCGTTTACGGCTGCCGCGCGGCAGGTGGCGCAGATGATCCCGGGGATTGCGGATGCGTTGATCCGCGAAGGCATGTGGCGGCGATAGGTGGTGGTCGCGGCGAAGCACAGGCGCCGCTCTTGCGTGCGTGGGCGCTTCCATCACCGCGGCCGGATCACCGGGTTGGACGAATCGGGCGAACTGTGCGGGCGAACTGTCCGGGCGAACTGTGCGGGCGGCAGGAATGGAAAGTAGGGATCGCCGGGAGCGATTGCTCATGGCGAAAACGCCCTCGCCAGCCGGCAAGGCCGGCGGGCGAGGGCGGGGACCAGATGGCCGCGTCCGTCAGCGCCGGCCGGCAAGTCGGCGGATCACCGAAATGAAGTGATCGACTTCCCCGGTCGTATTGTAGAAAGCCAGTGACGGGCGCACCGTGGCCTCGACGCCGAAGCGACGCAGGATGGGCTGGGCGCAGTGATGGCCTGAACGCACCGCAATGCCTTCTTCATTGAGCGCGCGGCCGACTTCCTCGGTCTCATACCCCTTGAGCACGAAGGACAGCACGCTGGCCTTGTCCCGCGCGGTGCCGATCAGCCGCACCCCCGGGACAGGCGCCAGCAGCCGGGTGGTATATTCGAGCAGGTCATGCTCGTAGCGGGCGATACTGTCGATGCCGACGCGTTCCACATAATCCAGCGCGGCACCGAGGCCGACCGCATCGGCGATATTGCCGGTGCCTGCCTCGAAGCGATTGGGTGGCGGCTGGAACTCGGTGCGCTCGAAGGTGACGTCGGCGATCATGTTGCCGCCGCCTTGCCAGGGTGGCATGTGCTCCAGGATCTCGCGCTTGCCATAGACCACGCCGATGCCGGTGGGGCCGAAGATCTTGTGCCCCGAGAACACGAAGAAGTCGGCATCGATGGCCTGCACGTCCACGCGCATGTGCGAGACCGACTGCGCGCCGTCGACCAGCGCCCTGGCGCCGGCAAGGTGCGCCAGTTCGACGATTTCCCGGACCGGCACCACCGTGCCCAGCGCATTGGAGACCTGCGTCACCGCCACGATGCGGGTGCGGTGGTTGAGCAGGCGCCGGTACTCGTCCAGCCGTACCTGGCCGGAATCATCCACCGGTATGACCCGCAGCCTGGCCCCGACCTGCGCGGCAAGTTGCTGCCACGGCACGATGTTGGCGTGATGCTCCAGGTGCGAGACGATGATCTCGTCGCCTTCGCCTACATGGCTCACCCCCCAGGTCTTGGCGATCAGGTTGATCGCCTCGGTGGCGCCGCGCACGAAGATGATCTCGTCGGGCGAGGCGGCGCCGATAAAGCGCTGCACCTTGCTGCGCGCGGCCTCGTAGGCATCGGTGGCGCGCGCCGCCAGCGCATGCGCGGCGCGGTGGATATTCGAGTTCTCGTGCGCATAGAAATGCGAGATGCGCTCGATCACCTGGCGCGGCTTGTGGGTGGTGGCGGCATTGTCGAACCACACCAGCGGGCGGCCATTGACGCGTTCCTGCAGGATCGGGAAGTCGCGGCGCACGGCGTGCACGTCGAACGGCGCGCCCGACGGCGCCGCCGCCCACGGCAAGGCGTCGCCGTGGCCAACGCCTTGCGGTACCAGGCGCGGCACACCGCTCGCGTCGGGCAGTGCGATGCGGTCCAGGCTGCCCGGGCCGCTGCGTGACGCAAGCCCCGCAGTGTCGAGGAAATAATAGGCGCTCGCCGCCTGCCCCGGCCGCGGCGAAGCATCGGCGACCGGTGGCACCCCCAGCGCGGTGCCGCCGAAGCGGCTTTCCAGCGCGGGCGCCGCGTTGGTCACGGTATCGGGCAGGCCGTTCTGCGCGGCCGCGCTAGGCAGCAGCGCTGGCGCGCGGTTGCCCAGCGACAGCACATGGGTTGGCGCCGCCGGCGCCAGGTTGGCGCCTGGCACCTTGCCTTGGGGAATGGCGGCGCCAGGCACGCCGGTGCCCGTGCCGCCCGGGCCCGCCAGCGGCGAGCCGGCAGGCGCGGGATTGCCGGCCACGGCCAGCGCTGGGGCAAGCTCGGGCGCAAGTTCCGCCGGCTTGCCCGGCAAGGCCGAGAAGAAGGCCCCGGCCAGCCGCGCCAGCACGGCAGGATCGGGCAGGCCCGCGGGCACCTGCGGTGCTGCCGGAACGCTTGCGCCCGGATTACTTGTAGGTGTCAGGGTAGTCATGGTACTTGCCGATTTCCACGTCATCGAGAACCGCCAGCGCGTCCGGCGCATGCACCGCGAGCGAGCAGTACAGGGAGATCAGATAGGAGGCGATGGCCTGGTCGTTGATGCCCATGAAGCGCACCGACAAGCCCGGGCCCTGTTCGCCCGCCACGCCGGGCTGGTACAGGCCGACCACGCCCTGGCGCTTGTCGCCCACGCGCAGCAGCAGGATCTTGCTCTTGCCGTCGGCCACCGGCACCTTGTCCGACGGAATCAGCGGAATGCCGCGCCAGGTGATGAACTGCGAGCCGAACAGGCTGACCGTGGGCGGCGGCACGCCACGGCGCGTGCATTCGCGCCCGAAGGCGGTGATCGCCAGCGGATGCGCGAGGAAGAACGCGGGCTCCTTCCACACCTTGCCGAGCAACTCGTCGAGATCGTCCGGCGTGGGCGCGCCGGTCAGCGGGAAGATCCGCTGCTCTTCGGCCACGTTGGCCAGCAGGCCGTAGTCCGGGTTGTTGATCAGTTCGCTTTCCTGGTGCTCCTTGATGGTCTCGATGGTCAGGCGCAGTTGTTCCTTGACCTGGTCGTGCGGGCTGCTGTACAGGTCCGACACGCGCGTATGCACGTCGAGCACGGTGCTGACCGCGTTCAGGAAATACTCGCGGGGCTGCTCTTCGTAGTCGACGAAGGTGCGGGGCAGGCGGCCCTCGCTGTCACGCTGGGTGCAGGCCACCTGTACGGTTTCAGGGTTCTGCACCTTGTTCAGGCGATAGATGCCCGCCTCGACCGGGACCCATTGCAGGAAATGCGTCAGCCAGCGAGGCGTGATGGACGCGAGTTGGGGAACGGTCTTGGTCGCGTTGGCTAGTTGCCGTGCTGCGTTATCGCCGAGCGCGGTCTGGCTGCCTGCTGATGCCGACATGTAAAACTCCTGGTTGATATGAGAAAAACAGGGAAGGTTATGAGCAGGGCGATTATCAAAGCCGTCATGGCCGCCTTCAACAGGCTATAGACGGCAAACTGCCCCGCCTGGTGACATACCGCTAGCGTGTACCGCCGGCACTGGCCTGGCGCCGCAGCTCCGGCTCCGCGCCATGGCTGGCGCCAAGCAGCCAGGCGATAGGCACCCCCAGCGCCAGCGCGAGCTTCTCCACCGTGACGATCGATGCGATCACGCTGCCACGCTCGATCTCGCCCACGTAGGAGCGGTTCAGGCTGGCATGCTCGGCCAGTGTTTCCTGCGACCAGCCTTGGACTTCGCGCAACTCGCGCACGGTGCTGCCCAGCGTACGGACAAGGTCGTTCATGGCAGGGCAGCCTCCGCAAAGGGTCGGGCAGGCTCGCCCTCGCTGCGCGATACCGCCTGCGTGACATGCGCACCGGGCGCGACATCCTGCGTGACCCAGACATTGCCACCAATGACCGCGCCGCGGCCCAGCGTGATGCGGCCAAGGATGGTCGCGCCGGCGTAGATCACCACATCGTCCTCGACGATCGGATGGCGCGGCAGGCCTTTTTCCAGGTGGCCCTTGGCATCGCGCGGAAAACGCTTGGCGCCGAGCGTGACGGCCTGGTACAGGCGCACCCGTTCGCCGATGATGGCGGTTTCGCCGATCACCACGCCGGTACCGTGATCGATGAAGAAGCCGCTGCCGATGCGCGCGCCCGGATGGATATCGATGCCGGTTTCGGCGTGCGCCAGCTCGGCCACGATGCGGGCCAGCAGTGGCAGGCCGAGCTGGTACAACACATGGGCAAGGCGGTGATGGATCATCGCCAGCACGCCGGGGTAGCACAGCAAGACTTCATCGACGCTGCCGGCGGCCGGGTCGCCGTGGTAGGCCGCCAGCACGTCGCTGTCGAGCAGGATGCGGATCTGCGGCAGGCTGGCGGCAAAGTCCCGCACCGCGGCCAGCGCGCGGGTCTCGAGCTCGGGCGGGCCGTGCTCGGCGTGACGGGCGGTGTAGCGAAGCTCCAGGCGCGCCTGGGTCAGCAGCGCATGCAGCGCCGCGTCGAGCGAATGTCCGATATAGAGATCCTCGCTCTCCTGGCGCAGGTCCGGCGGCCCGAGGCGCATCGGAAAGAGCGCGCCCTTCAGGGCCACCACGATCTGGGCCAGTGCTTCGCGTGAGGGCAGGTCTCGCCCGCCCGGCTCGAGCAAGCGTTGCTGGCCCTCGCGCCATTGCCGGCGAACCTGCTGCAAGGCCTGGACGATTTCGTCTACGTCAAAGTTCGCCATTGCTGACAACTCCTTTTGTTGCGCCAGTCAGGCGACTACTGCTGCGACCATGGCAGGCCGTGAAAGCGCCAGCCGCCCAGGCCGCCGCGCCGCTGTTGTTCGTCGAGATCGCCCTCAAAGCCTTCCTGCACGTTGTAGACCTGGGCCAGTCCGGCCTTGGTGGCCGCCTCGGCGGCGAGCGCTGAGCGATTGCCGCTGCGGCATAGCAACAGCACCACCGCGTCCTTGCCGGTCTTGGCTTCGAGTTCGCGCACGAAGCGGGGGTTGCGGGTCAGGCTGGTGCCGGTCGCCCAGGGCACGTGCAGGCTGCCGGGTACATGGCCGACAAAGGTTCGCTCTTCCTGCGAGCGCACATCGACCAGCAGCGCGTGGCCGGCGTTGAGCAGCTCCCACGCCTGTCGCGGCGAGATGGTGCCGGCGTAGGGCAGGCCGGCGGAGCGGGCAAGCTCGTGGGCAGTTTGCAGCGCGGGATGCGCGATTCGTTCTTCCAGTGCAGTCGTCATAGCGTTCTCCTCCTTCAGGTCTTCACCCCCGCCAGCATTGCGCCGGCTTGCTTGCACAGCGCACGGTTGCAGGGCGATGGCAACTGTC
Source organism: Cupriavidus sp. 05N38 (assembly GCF_056397345.1). Taxonomy (NCBI): domain Bacteria; kingdom Pseudomonadati; phylum Pseudomonadota; class Betaproteobacteria; order Burkholderiales; family Burkholderiaceae; genus Cupriavidus; species Cupriavidus sp. 05N38. The sequence goes on along the minus strand of NZ_JBFTNF010000074.1, from coordinate 3,437 downwards.
TATAGCCACCAGGCACACTATGAAAGGACGCAACAGGAATGAAAACGAAGAAATCCGCATTTCTAAAGACGCYCCGGACCTTCCGGTTCTGACTAGCGCCGAGCCGATGGGATGGAAAGCGGAAAGGAGCGCGCCGCCCGGCAGGGCATGCGGCGATATGCGCAACGAGCTGGATCAGGCGTCGTCGGTTGTTGATCAGGCTGCCCTGAGATCTGGGCGAGACAGCCCAGCTGCGTACAGCCGCGACCATTGGGATGGCCTCGCGATGTCGATGCCTGCCAGGCGAGGCAGGGCTTGTGCGTCTGGATCGATCACCAAGTTTATGAAGCAAGCCGCGTCGGACCAACGAATGATTGAGCCTATGCATATGCCGCAGGGATTGCCGCGGGTAGCGGTCCATTGGCGCATATAGCGCATGGCGATTGTCCTTCTTGCTTGTTCGCCGGGAGAAGAACCCTGAGCCGGCATCCACGTCTCCCGCGCCACCACCGGCCGGTCTTCGCATCGCGCGCCGGGCTAGACAGATCGCGCTATCGGCTCGTTATCGGCTCGTTTTTCGGCTCGTTCGCCAGGGTCTCTATCCGTACCTTGGTCGAGTCCTTGAGAACCGTCAATCTGGTGCGATGGAGTAGCGCATGGTCTGGCGCAGAGCCGTCACTGTTCAGCCGCTTCACCTTGTTGAATACGACAGAGAAGCTTTCCTGGGTGACGGTCGCCGATGCGTATCCTTGTGCGTCGTGATCGACGTACTGGAGATCGGGGTTGTTGGCCTTGAGGAAAGCGTCGAACGCCGCTGGCGTGGCGACGAGTGGAGCGAGCGGCGTGCCGCTCCATGCTGCCTTGACGTAGGTGTAGAACGACGTGCTGCTGATGCCGGCGCAGACGAAATCAACCAACACCGGCGTGCCGGCCTCGGGGGTCGGCCCGCCGCGCACGACGCCGCACTGGAAGGCGTGCAAATCCCCCGTGATGGCGATGACGTTGCGGATCGAGGCCTGTTCCAGGTAGGCGAGCAGGTCGTGCTTGTCCGTGGGGTAGCCGTCCCACGAATCGCAATTGATGACGAAGCGGTCCTCCGATGCGCCATTCGCGGTGCGCAAGGCCGCCCACAGCCGGTTCAGCATGACCTCGTTGCCCCACACCTTCCATGTGGCGCGCGACGTCTTCAGCTTGTCCTTCCACCACTGGGTTTGCGCCGGGCCCAGCATCGACGGAGCGCGGCCAAGCCGCGCCGTAGCCAATGCTTCGAAGCGTTGCAGCACCTCAGGCTTCACGAAGTAGCGCGATCCGACTGCGTCGTCGCCGTGAACGGGATCGTGTCCGCGAGCCTCGGCTATCGCCCGTGCGCTGATCACCTGGCCGTCGCGGTACAGCCGCTCGTCGGTCATGATCAGTTGCATCAGCGAGCCAAAGCTGAAATCGCGATAGATGCGGATGTTGCGATATGACGCATCCTCCGGAGCGAACTCCACATCGCTCCAGTCGATCGGCATATATTCGGCCCACGCCCGGGTGGCGTTGCGCCGGCGTTGCGTCTCCTGCTTGCCCTCATTGGTGTAAGCCTGATGATCCTGCCAGCCATCGTCAGAGAATTCGTGATCATCCCAGATTGCAATGATCGGGAACCGGCGATGAACGTCCTGCAGTCGCGGGTCGGTCCGGTACGTTCGATATAGCGCGCGATAGTCGGCCAGCGTATGGGCGTAGACGCCGCCGCCCGGCATCGGCTGCCCATCGGGCAGGTTCAACGGCGGGTGCGCAGGTTCCGCAGGGCTGGCCGCTTGCGCACCCACCGTCTCATAGATGTAGTCGCCGACGTGCACGACGAAGTCGAGATCCGTCTCGGCCGCCATCAGCGTCATCGCCTGCCAGTGGTTGACGCCCCAGTCCTGGCACGTGAGCCACGCGAAGCGGACCCGGGTGTTGGCATCGGCCGGGCCGGGCGCCGTCAGCGCCGTGCCGGTGCCGGTCACGTCATCGCCGGCGACGAATCGGTAGTGGTACAGGGTCTTCGGCGACAACCCGATGATTTTCGCCCGAACGGTATGGTCGAAGCGGCGCAATGCGCTCAGCCGTACACTTGCGACGGTCGTTGCAAAGTCCGGCCGTGTCGACACGTCGAGTCGCACCGGCACCACGTCAACGTCGCCCTGCGCGGCGACGCAGCGGGTCCAGAACACCACCGACGCGTCCCGCGGGTCGCCGCTGGCAATGCCCTGCGGGAACAGGTATCGGCCCTTGCGCGCCGACGCGACGCCCGGCGGCCCGGACCCGCAAGCCGTGAGCGCACCGGATGCAACGGCGATGGCAAAGAAGGCCGACGACTTCAGAAAATGACGGCGTTTCATCCAACCTCCGTTACGCGCCGGACCCGGCACGGTACGCTCGGACTACAGGCGCATCCGGAACCGGTGACCGTCCGCGCGTCGAGCGGGACCTGCCACAGGCGCCGGGCAACGTTCTACTGGCCCTCGCCCGTGTCACATCGGCTTTGCTGCCGTCCGGAAGACCTCGCTGAGGTCGGCATCTTCCAGTACTGGCGTGACCTCAAGCTTCATCAGGTCGCTCCACAGGTAGGCGAATTCAGTCAGAAGCTTCACATCGTTTGTCTCGAGCAGGTCGAAGCCGCCGCTCAGGTCTGCCCTGGTCCATCTGCCCAGCAAGGTGACGCCCGCCGGCGGGAGCCCGCCGGTCTTCTGGAATCGCCCGATTATGTCCTCCCGGACTCGCGTATCCGGGGCCCAAGTGAATGTCAGCATGAACTTCATGGATGGCCTCCTTTGCTGTTTGGCCGATTGAAGCCTGTTATACGGGCGCTGCCTGAGCTTGGATGCAATGACAGAAACGGCCTTGGACGGGCGGCGTCATGGTGACGGCCTCGCCCGCCTAGCACTATTGTAGAAAGAGCAGAAATAGCCAGCGCGAAATCACCAAGAGCAAGTTCTGGTGCCGGACAAGCGGCCGCCATCGCCTGCGCGATGGCGGCGAGAGCGTGCTGCACAACAGCCAACGGGATCAGCTTCTTCGTGCCGGGCATCGGTTTTCAAATCTGAACTTCAGGATTTCAAAAGTGAAATAGATGCGGTGGATCTGCTTCTTAATGTTCAGCAAAATCAAGGAGATGCCAGTTTTTTGGCGTGTTGGCCCGGTTCCTGCGAGTAGGGGGGCTGCCATCAAGGGCCCTCTGAAAATTTCGTGGTGTGGACGGCTTGACCTGAAGCGCTTTCTCTCCGACTTTCCGTTGCCATGCGTTGTGGCAACACCGTTTCCTGATGCTCATGGACTACGCCCCGATCAAATCCCTGCTGATTGCCAACCGTTCCGAGATCTCCATCCGCGTGATGCGCGCGGCTGCCGAGATGAATATCCGGACCGTGGCGATCTATTCGAAGGAAGACCGCCTCGCGCTCCATCGCTTCAAGGCCGATGAGAGCTAC
>NZ_JBFTNF010000073.1:0-38338 GCF_056397345.1 Cupriavidus sp. 05N38 | reverse complement strand
CCAGTGCGCGGCGGGCCCGGCGCTGTCGAGCCAGCGCAGGTAGACGCCGAGCGCCCTGGCCGCGCGCGCGACGTCGGGAAACACGGCCACGCCCGCCGCGGCAAGTTGCGCGCGGCTGCCCGGTTCGCCGGTGGTGGCGACCACGATCAGGCGCGACGTCTTGGCGGCGACTTCGATCAGCTCGCCGGCGACGCGGTCGAGCAGGTAGGCGGTCGCGTACACGAAGATCACGTCCGCGCTTGCGTCCGCGGCAAGCGTGTCGAGCACGGCGAACGCAAGGCGGTCGCGGTTGAACAATTGCCCGGTCATATCGACCGGATTGGCGGTGGAGCCGATCTCCGGCACGCTGTCGACCAGCCTGCGCTGCGTCGCCGCCGAAAGCGTCGGCAGTTCCAGTCCCTGCGCGCTGAGCAGATCCGCCGACAGCGCGCCCATGGCGCCGGAGACCGAGGCGATGACGACACGCCGGCCGGCATCGCGCTGGCGGAAGCCCGCCAGGTAGGCAAGATCGGTGAGGTGGGTGGGATCGCTCGCCTGCATCGCGCCGAGCTGCGCGAACGCGGCGCGGTAGATGGCCTGGTTGCCGGCCAGCACGGCCGTGTGCGACTGCGTGGCGGCCGAGCCCTGTTCGCTCTCGCCGGCCTTGAGCAGGACCAGCGGCTTGCCGAGCGCGCGCAGGCGGGCGGCGGCGTCGAGGAAGCGCGGGCCGTCGCGCAGGCCCTCCACGTAGCCGACCACGGCTTGCGTCTGCGGGTCATCGGCCAGGTACGCCAGGTAGTCGGCGTAGTCCAGGCAGGCCTCGTTGCCGGTATTGATGAACTGGTGGAAGCGCACGTCCATTTGCCAGCCGGTGGCATAGACGATGGCGCAGACGTTGCCGCTTTGCGTCAGCAGGCTGACGGAGCCCGGCCCGGGCGGCGGCGGGCAGGTCCTGAAGGTGGTGGCGAAGGCAGTGACGGCGCGCGTGGTCAGATTGGCCAGGCCCATGCAGTTGGGGCCCGCTATCGCCATGCCGGTGGACCGGGCGAAGGCAGTCAGCGCCGCCTGGCGCTGCACGCCGGCCGCGCCGGCCTCGGCGAAGCCCGAGGCATAGAGGATGGCGGCGCGCACGCCGATGGCGTGGCAGCGCTCCAGGTTCGGCAGCACGTCGTCGGCGCCCAGTGCGAGTACCACGACGTCCGGCACGCGCGGCAGCGATTCGATATCCGGATAGCAGCGCAGGCCCGCGATCTCCTCATAGCGCGGGTTGACCGGAAAGACCTCGCCACCGTAGCCGAGCCGCAGCAGGTGATCGAGCGCCACGCCGCCGATGCGGCTTGCGTCGCGCGAGGCGCCCACGATGGCGATCGAGGACGGGGCGAGCAGTTTCGACAGATGCTCGCGGGATGGCGCGCGCGCCAGGGATGGGCCTTGCATGATTGTCTCCCCCTTTCTGTTGGCGAAAGGTGGGACGATTGCAACCCATCCATCCGGGGGGCGCAACTGCGATCGTGCAATGTGCGCACAATGTGCACAAGTCCGTGGCCATGCCGATGTCGGCCAGACAGGCCAGACAGGCCAGACAGGCCAGACAGGCCGGGCAGGCCGGGCAGGCCGCCGCGCCTTATGGCTTCATCGTCAGTGTCAGCGTCTGTACGAACTCCTGTGCCAGGCGCGACAGCGGTTCTGTCTGCACATGGAAGATCTGCACCGAGGCATTGACCTTGGTCTTGACCGGCACCGCCACGATATGCGACCAGGCCTGGCCGAACACGGTCATCGCATCCACCAGCGCAATGCCGGCGCCGGCCTGCGCCAGCGCGCGCGCGACATGCGCCTGCTCCACCTGCACGCGCATGTCGGGCTGCGCTTCCTCGCCGCCGAACATCTCCCGCACCAGCAGCCCGAACGGCACGTCGGCGCCATAGCCGATCAATGCTTCCCCGGCCAGTTCGGCGGGCCGTACCGACGCGCGCGTGCTGAGCCGGTGGCCGACCGGAATCAGCGCGACGATGGGGTTGCGCACCAGCAGCCGTGCTTCCAGGTTGGGGTGCACCAGCGGCATGTTGGACACCGCCAGCTCGGCCTGGCCGGAGAGCAGGGCGCGCAGCATGTTGCCGGGGATCTGGGTGCGCACCACGATGCGGATGTCGGGATACGCCTCGCGGAACGCCGCGATGGCGCGCGGCAGCACGGTCTGGCCCAGGTTGGGGCTGCACGAGATGCGCAGGCTGCCGGTGCGCTTGGCGGCGAGGTCCTCGGCGATCTCGTTGACGCGCTCGATGCCTTCGTAGACGGCGTTGACCTCGCCCAGCAGGCGCCGCGCCTCGGGCGTGGGATAGAGGCGGCCCTTGATGCGCTGGAACAGCGCCAGCCCGAGGCGCTGCTCGGTGTGCGACATGAGGCGGCTGATGGCCGGCTGCGACACGTAGAGCAGCCTGGAGGCGGCGCTGATCGAGCCCGTGAGCATGACGGCGCGGAAGACTTCGATCTGCCTGAGGTTGAGTTTCATCGCGGGGCGGTCCGTGGTCCGAATACCTATGACAATCTATGACAACTACCTATAACACCATGTTAAGCCTCGTGGACATATAAGCATACGACAGTCATGGCCGCGAAACCTACACTTGATCTCGAAGGCGCCCCGTGCAAGGCAATTGCCGGCCGCCGGATGCCGCGCACCACGTTGGTTCGGCCGCGATATGGCGGCGCACACGAATGGGGCTGCGCCGCACCGCGGGCCAGCGCAATCCGCCAGTACGCACCCGGCGCGTGCATTTTCCCTCAAGCCAGGACCAGGAGACAGGAGACGATATGAGCGACATTCATCTGACTTACATCAACGGCAAGGACATCGCCAGGCTGGCCATGACCGATGCGGAGATCCTTGATGCGGTCGAGCAGGGCCTGCTGGCGCAGGGCAACGGGCAGACGGTGATCGAGCCGCGCGTGCACCTGATCCCGGACCCGGCGTTCAACGGGCACTTCAACGTGCTGCGCGGCTATGTGGCGCCGCTGGGGCTGGCCGGCGTCAAGATCGTCGGCGACTACGTCGACAACTACAAGCTGGGCCTGCCGTCCGAGATGGCCATGCTCAACCTGTTCGACCCGAAAACGGGCATGCCGGTGGCCATGATCGACGCCACGTTCATCACCGACGCCCGTACCGGCGCGATCACCGCGCTGGGCGCGCGCCACCTGGCCCGCCGCGACAGCAAGGTGCTGGGCCATATCGGCGCGCGCGGCACCTCCTACTGGAACGTGCGCCTGCTCGACAGCATCTTCGACTTCGACGAGATCCGCGTGCATTCGCGTCGCCCCGAGAGCCGCAATGCATTCGCCGAGCGCCTGGCGCGCGACCTCGGCAAGAAGATCGTGGTCACCGAAGACTGGGAATCGTGCGTGCGCGGCGCCGACATCGTGGTGGAAGCCTCGCGCCTGGAGCGCCCCACGCCGATGCTCAAGACCGAATGGATCAAGCCCGGCGCGTTCGTGGTGCCCTACGGCACCATGAGCGCGGTCGAGCTGTCGCTGACGGACATCATGGACAAGCTGGTGGTGGACGACTGGAGCCAGTGCAAGGGCGGCATCCTCGGCTCGCTGCGCGCGCATGTGGAGGCGGGCAAGCTGTCGGAGGAAACCCTGCACGGCGAACTCGGCGAGATCGTGGCGGGCCGCAAGCCGGGCCGGCAGAGCGACGACGAGACCAATTTGTTCTGGCACCGCGGCCTGTCGCTCAGCGATATCGCGCTGGGCCATGCCATCATGAAGAAGGCCGAGCGCATGGGGCTTGGCCAAAGGCTGGTCTACGCATGATCGCCAACGCACGCATGTACTCGGTGGCCGCGCCGGTGGCGCAGGCATGGAGGACACTGTTCGCCCGCGTGGCGGAGCGTGCCGGGGTGGCGCTGCCCTACGTGGAGCATGCCGCGCCGGCACCGGTCAGCGCGTTGTGGGCGCGGCCCGATTGCGGCTGCGTGTTCATGTGCGGCTTCCCGTACGTGAGCGCCGCCGTGCGGCCGCGCCTGCTGGCCGCGCCGGTGCCGTCGCCGGCGCGCTACGGACAGCGCCCGGTCTACTTCACCGAGTTCATCGTGCGTGCCGATGCACCCGCAACCGTGCTGGCCGAGACCTTCGGCGGGCGGCTGGCGTGCATGCTGGCGGAGTCCAACTCCGGCTACAACGCGCCGCGCCACTTCCTGCTGCGGCAGGCCGCGCCCGGCACCGGCACGCTGTACCGTCCCGCCGGCACGCCCACGCCGACGCCCGGCGAGGTGATCGACGCCGTGATCGCCGGCCGCGCGGACGCCGGCGTGGTGGACAGCTATGTGCTGGACCTGCTGCGCCTGCATGCGCCCGAGCGCATGGCCTGCCTGAAGACGCTGGCGGTGACGCCGGCCTCGCCCATCCCGCCGCTGGTGGCGGCGGCCGGCACGGACGATGCCAGCGCCGCGCGCATCCGCATGGCGCTGCTCGACCTGCACCGCGACCACCGCAATGCGGCGCTGCTGGCATCCTTGTGCCTGGCGCGCTTCGCGCTCGTGGAGGAGGCGGACTACGCCGTGCTCGCCGGCTTCGCGCGCGAGGCGGACAACGCCGGCTTCGCGCTGGCCGGGGACGTCCGGTGACCGGCTCGCCCGAATCCCGCGGCGCGGATGCCGACATGTCCGCGTTGCCGCTGCATGGCCTCAAGGTGCTGGACTTCTCGCGCGTGCTGGCCGGCCCGCGGCGAGCGCAGCATCCGCGTGGCCTGATGCGTCTGCTCCGCACCGGCCGCGCGCAACCCGTTTCCAGACCAAGGGAGAATTTCCGATGAAGCGTTTCCTGATCACCCTGATGGCGGCCTGCCTGCCGCTGCTGGCCGGCGCGCAAGGCTATCCCGCCAAGCCCGTGCGCCTGGTCGTGCCGTTCCCCGCGGGCGGCCCCGCCGATGTGCTCGGCCGCGTCGTCGGCGAAGGGCTGTCGAAGGCCTGGGGCCAGAACGTGCTGGTCGACAACCGCGCCGGCGCGGCCGGCACGATCGGCGTCGACCAGGTCGCCAAGGCCCCGCCGGACGGCTATACGCTGGCGGTGGTGCCGGTGGGCAATATCGCGGTGAACCCGACGCTGATGCCGAACCTGCCCTACAAGCCCGCGGACCTGGTTCCAGTGACCATGCTCGCCACCGCCGAGAACGTCCTGGTGGTCGGCGCCAGCGTGCCGGCCAGGACCCTGCCGGAGCTGCTCAGGCTCGCCGTCCAGAAGCCCGGCGAGCTGACCTTCGCCTCGCCCGGGGCCGGCAGCCAGGCCCACCTCGCCGGCGAACTGCTGCAGCTCGACGCCAGCATCAAGCTGATCCATGTGCCCTACAAGGGCGTCAGCCCCGCCATCACCGATCTCGTCGGCGGCCAGGTCACCATGATGTTCGCCCAGTTGTCCTCCGCGCTGCCCTATATCAAGGCCGGCAAGCTGCGCGCGCTCGGCGTGGCCAGCGCGAAGCGCTCCGCCGTGCTGCCGGAGGTGCCCACCATCGCGGAACAGGGCTTCCCGAAGTTCGAGGCCGTCTCCTGGTATGCGCTGATGACGCCGGCCGGCACGCCCCGGGACGTGATCCAGCAGATCAGCCGCCAGGCCGACCTGGTGCTGGCCAATCCCGCGCTCAAGGAGAAGCTTGCCACCATCGGCATGGATGCCGCGGGCGGCACGCCGGTCGAGCTTGCCGCGACCATCCAGAAGGAGAGCGCGCGCTGGGCCGGGGTGATACACAAGCGGCAGATCACGATCGACTGAGTGGCGGCATGGCGGCAGCCGCGCGCGCGGGGCCGGCACGAGGCGCCTGCGCGGCACGCCCGGCTCGACGGCGCGGGGCGAGAGGCCGGCCAGGGCTTACAATGGCGTGGTCAGCGCCGCGCACCGCATGCGGCGCTCATCGATTCCCGCGCGATTCTCCTATGAACTCCGAGTCCAGCCATAGCGCTGCCGCTACACCTCCCGCGCCGGTCACGCGCTATGTCGACCTTGCGAATACCCTGGTCAAAGAGATCGTCGACGGGCGCTATGTCATCGGCAGCCTCCTGCCGACGGAGCACGAGCTTGCCGATCAGTATGGCGTCAGCAGGCACACGGTTCGCGCCTCGCTGCAACTGTTGCAGGATCGCGGCTACATCTCCCGCAAGAAGTCTGTCGGCACCAAGGTGGAGAGCGCCAACCCGACCGCGTCCTACACGCAGTCGTTCGACACCATCGATTTATACGAGACCGCCCGCGGTCTGGTCGCGGCCGGCCCTCTGGCCGGTCACGCTGGACCGCGCGGCGGCCCGGCGCCTGGCCGCGCCGATAGACAGCCACTGGATTTTGTTCGCGGGGACCCGGGTCGATGCCAGGAAGGGCAATACGCCGGTGTCCTGGGCGAATATCTATATCGACCAGGCTTTCGAGAAAATCACGAAGCTGGTCGAGGAAAACCCGCGCATCCTCATCAGTTCCCTTATCGAGCGGGAGTGCGGGCAGGCCATCAGCGAGATCCGCCAGATCGTCTCGGGCGTGCTGATCGACGCGCAACTGGCGAAGCAGCTGAATGCGGAGCCGGGTTCGGCGGGCCTGCGCATGATCCGGCACTACAAGGATGCCAAGGGCAAGATCCTCGAGATCACCGAGACCATCTATCCCGCCGACCGCGGCATCGTGTCGTTTCAGCTCAAGCGCGGCAAGGGCAGCGCCTAGGCGGCCCGCCGGGATGTGCGCAAGGCGGACTACCCGCCTCCCGCCTCCCGCCTCCCGCCTCCCGCCTCCCGCCTCCCGCTTCCCGCTTCCCGCTTCCCGCCTCCCGCCTCCCGCCTCCTGCTTTCCGCTGCCGGCGCGACCGGCCTTGCCTTTCGCGCTGGTCCGGTCCGGGCCGGCCACATGGCACCGACGCGCTGGCCGCGATCCGTGCACCACGCCTGTCCACGCATGCGGGACGGCCAGCCGCGCCACGACAGCCCGCCAGCCGGGCGCGCCTTTCCTCCCCCGCGTTGATCGACGGTAGCTGCGCCTGCCAGCCGCCGGCGACCGCGCTGCTGCGCGGCCCGGCTTCCTTCCCACAGTAGTTCTCGAAGTCACTCCCGCTTTTCTCCTTGCCCGCCGTGTTTCCTGGCGGTGGCGGCATGCGCGGCCATGCCAGGCGGGTTCTTTGGTTCGCCATCATCATAGGTACGTACATAATTTCGGCTTATCGCCTGCGTGGCAGCTGCCGGATTGGCGCGGGAATCCACGAAAAACCGCGATTTTTGGCCGGATCTTTCTCTATCGCAACCACCGAGGCGAATGAAAAAGGCAATGACGGTCGCAAAACTCGGTGCTACTATGTACGTACACAAGCGGGCGAAATGCCAGATCGGAACCGAAGAAAAGCCAGGACCAAGGAGAGCAGGGTGCAGAAGCTGACCGACGAGCGGCGCATGATCAAGGAGGCGGCGCAACAGTTCACGATGGAGCGCGTGCTGCCCATCGCAAACAAGCTGGATCCGGAGAAGGGTCAGATCCCCCGGCACCTGATCGAGGAGATGGCGGAGCTGGGATACTTCGGCATCCTGATTCCCGAGGAGTACGGCGGGCTAGGCCTGGGCGCCTACGAGTATTGCCTGGTCGCCGAGCAACTGTCGCGCGGCTGGATGAGCGTTGGCAGCCTGATCGCGCGCGGCAACGGCCTGATCGGCGCGCTCAAGGGCCTGGCACCCGAGAAGAAGGCCGAGTATCTCCCGCGCATGGCGCGCGGCGAATTCCTCGGTGCATTCTCCTTGTCCGAGCCCAATGCCGGGTCGGACGTGAGCAATATCAGCTGCCGCGCCGTGCGCGTGGGCGACGAGTGGGAAATCACCGGCAGCAAATACTGGTGCACGTTCGCCGACGAGGCCGATTTCATCCTCGTCATTGCACGCACCGATCCGCAGGTCGATCCRCACGCGCGTCATCGCGGCCTGTCGGCCTTCATGGTCGAGAAGCCGCGCGGCGCGCTGCCCGAGGGCGTGAAGGGGAGCGTGATCCCCAAGATCGGTTACCACGGGTGGACCACCTGGGAACTGGCATTCGACCAGTGCCGCGTGCCGGCTTCGCAGATGGTCGGCGAAGAGGGGCGCGCCTTCTACCTTGCCACCGCCGGCCTGGAGACGGCCCGCGCCCACACCGCGGCGCGTTCGATCGGGCTGGCGCAGGGCAGCCTCGAGGACGCGCTGCGCTACGCGCAGGAGCGCGTGCAGTTCAACGAGCCGATCGGCAACTTCCAGGCAATCCGCTTCAAGCTGGCCGACATGGCGACGCAGATCGAGGCGTCGCGCAGCCTGCTGTACTCGGTCTGCGAAAAGATCGACGAGGGCGTGCGCTGCGATACCGAGGCGGCGATGGTCAAGCTGTTCGCCAGCGAGATGTCGGAGCAGGTGACCAGCGAAGGCTTGCAGATCCATGGTGGCGCCGGCTACACCACGCATTTCGCGGCCGAACGCTACTGGCGCGACGCCAGGCTGACCAAGATCTTCGAGGGGACTTCGGAAATCCAGAAACGCATCATTTCCGACGCGCTGCTCGGGAAGATCGCCAGGCAATGAAGCGGAGCAAGCATGAGTCAACCTGACAAGCGGGCCCGCGAGGGCAACGGGCCCGATGCCGCGGCGGGCATCACCGCGCTGGCAGCGCGCTTCGCCGTCGACGCTTCGCTCGCGTTCCCGGCCGAGGCGCTGAGCATCGCCAAGCTGTCGATCTTCGATTGGTTTGCGGTCGGGCTTGCCGGCGCGAACGAGCCGGTGAGCAAGGTCGTCCGCGCCATGGTGGCCAGCGACGGCGGCACGCCGGGCGCCAGCGTCATCGGCCTGAACCAGCGGGTGCCGGCGCGCGCGGCGGCGCTGGCCAATGGCGCGGCATCGCACGCGCTGGATTACGACGACACTCACTTCGCCTTCGTCGGGCATCCCACGGTAGCTGTGTTCCCGGCGGCCCTGGCTGTCGCGCAGCAGCAGCAGGCAAGCGGCAAGGCGCTGCTCGAGGCATTCCTGGCAGGCGTGGAGACGGTCTGCGGCGTTGGCGCCTATCTGGGCAGGAAGCACTACAACGCGGGCTTCCACCAGACGGCGACCTCGGGCACCTTTGGCGCGACGGCGGCGTGCGCCAGGCTGCTGGGGCTCGATGCGGGCCAGGCACGCCATGCGCTGGGCATCGCGTCGACGCGCGCGTCCGGCCTGAAATCGCAGTTCGGCTCGATGGGCAARCCGTTCCACGCCGGCATGGCGGCATCCAACGGCATCGAAGCGGCGACGCTCGCGGCGCTGGGCTTCGTGTCCCGGCCCGACGGCATCGAGTGCGCCGGCGGATTTGCCGCGACGCACGCTGGCGAGGCGGACGAGCCGCACGCGGCGTTCGGCTGCCGGCCGCATGACTTCCGCTTTGCCGATGTCCAGTACAAGTACCACGCCTGCTGCCACGGCACCCATCCGGCAGTGGAAGCGCTGCTTGCGCTCAGGTCCCGGCACCGCCTGGTGCCGGAGGATCTCGCGCGCGTCACGCTCTTCATCCATCCGCAGTGGCTGCCGGTGTGCTGCATCGAGCGGCCGCGCACCGGTCTCGAAGTGAAATTCAGCCTGCCGCTGATCGCGGCGATGGTCCTTTCCGGCATCGACACGGCGGCACTGGAATCCTTCAGCGATGCCGCGTGCGAGGCGCCCGGCCTGGCCGAGGTCGCCGGGCGCGTGGTCCTGGAAGGCGATGCCAGGCTCGCCGACACATCGGCGCGCGTGGTCATCGAGACGCGCTCGGGCGCCACGTACGGCGAGGAGGTCGACCTGGCGAAACCGGTCGCGCTCAGCGTCAAGTCGGCCAAGCTGCGCGCGAAGGCGTCCGCGCTCCTCGGCAGCGAACGCGCCCAGCGGCTGTATGCGTTCGTCGACGGCCTCGAGTCCGTACCCGCGCACAGCCTGTCCTCGCTCGTGCATTCGCATATCGCGGCAACACCGTCGTAGCCGGCGGCGCCGGCTCTGCGTACCGTTCGCACCGTTCGCGCCAGGGGGCGGACCCGGGCTTGCGGCCCGGCAGTCCGGGGGCGCGTTCGCGTCGGTCCCGTCTACACGGCGCAGGACATCTTCAACGATCCGCACTACCGCGTGCGCGACATGCTGGTCGAGGTCGAGCAGCCCGGCTCCGGCAGGCCCGTGCGGATCGCGGGCGTGCCGGTCAAGCTCAGCGAGACACCGGGCGGCGTCAGGCGCAGGGCCCCGCTGCTCGGCGAGCAGACGGATGAGATCCTGCTCGGCGCCGGCTATACCGCCGAGCGGATAGCGGGCCTGAGGATGGAGGGCGTGGTCCGCTAGCGGCCCGTTTCGCCGGGCCGCGGCCGGCATTGGTATCCGCGCTGGAATTCACGCGAAGAATCTACAAAGAGGAGACAACCATGAAGATGCTCAAAGCCACGCTAGGGCTGCTGCTGTCGTGCGCGGCCGCGTTTGCGGCTCACGCAGCCGACTATCCGGCCAAGCCGGTTCGTGTCCTGGTGGGATTTCCCCCGGGCCAGACTACCGATGTCATCGCCCGCAAGCTGGCGCAGCGCCTGAGCACCGCGCTCGGCCAGTCGTTCTATGTCGAGAACAAGCCTGGTGCCGGCGCCGGGCTCGCGGCCGAGGCCGTGGCCCGCGCCGACCCGGACGGCTATACCATCCTTGCCACTTCCAGCGGCCCGCTGGCGGTGAATGGCTGGATCTACAAGAACCTGAAATACGATGCCACGCGCGACTTCGAGCCGATCGCATCGATCGGGCTGTTTCCGCTGGTGCTGGTGGCCAATCCGAAATCGCGGTTCAGTTCGGTCCGGGACCTCGTGGCCTACGCCCGGCAGAATCCGGGCAAGGTGAACTACGCGTCCGGCGGCAATGGGGTGACCAACCACCTGGTGATGGAGATGTTCAAGGACCGCGCCGGCGTCAACCTGACGCACGTGCCCTACAAGGGTGGCGTGGCCGGGATGACCGACGTCATGGGCGGGCAGGTCGATGTCATGTTCGAGGTGGTGTCGATCGCCGAGCCCCTGATCCGGCAGGGCAAGCTCAAGGCCATCGCGGTGGCCAGCGAACAGCGCGTGTCGACGCTGCCGGGCGTGCCGACCATCGGGGAATCGGGCTACCCGGGCTTCCGCGGCGATCCATGGATCGGCGTGGTCGCGCCGCGCAACGTGCCCCAGCCTGTCCTTGCCAGGCTCTCTGCGGAGATCGGGAAGATCGTCAGGAGCGCGGACTGGCAGAAGGAAGTGGCCGGCCTCGGCGCGCAGACGGTGGTGATGGAACCCCGGGAGTTCGGTGTCTTCATCCAGTCCGAGATTGCCCGCTGGGGGGGTGCCGCAAAGCGGGCCAATGTGACGGTGGACTGAACGACGGCGGAACGGCGCGGCGCACGCCAGCCGCGCTTACCGCACGAACGTGCCCAGGCCTTCCTTGTCGTAGTACTCCAGCGTGACGCGGTCGCTGGAGAAGCTCGCCTTCGATATGGTTCCCGGCGTGGCGTTCTCGTTCCGCAGCGTGAACGTGAAGACGTCGCCGTCCCAGTGCGCCAGCGGCAGCACCATCGGCACCGGGCCGATGGCGAGCGACATCGCGCCTGCCTGCTCGCTGACCACCAGCGGGCCATAGTAGTCATTGCGGTAGGTGCCGGTGTAGACCGAAGGCGCGCGCGCCGGCAATGGCGCGGCCGGCGGCGCCACGCCCACCAGCGAGCCCTCCGGCGCGATGACGGGCGCCAGCCCCCGCGCGAATATCGTGAACCAGTCGAGCTGGATGGCGCCGGACTCCACCAGGTCCAGGAACTGGGCGTTCAATGCCTCGGGCAAGCCGATCGGATAGCCATTGGTGAGCGTGATGATCCCCAGGCCAAGCGAGGGCACCGCCGTGAAGCTGGTTGCCGCACCCAGCGCGAAGCCGCCGGAATGACTGAAGCTCGGTCGGCCCGCGAAGGTGGTCCCGGCATTGAAGCCGTAGCCGTAGAAGCTGGCCGGTCGTCCGTTGCCTGGCGGCATCGACTGTATCTGCGGCGAGATCGCGGCGACCAGCGGGGCCGCCGCCACGATACGGTTGCCGCCGTACAGGCCCTGGCCCAGCACCATGGCCAGCCATTTCGCCATGTCGTTGACCGACGAGCTGACGCCGCCGGCCGGCGACTGGGCATCGGGCTGTGAGCCTGTGCCCTGCACCCAGCTGCCGCCGACCTTGACATGGCCGAGCGCGCGGTTGGGGCGCGCGGCGAAGTCGGCATGGCGCGAACTGGTGCTGCTCATGCCCAGCGGCTGGTAGATCGCTTGCCCGGACAGCGTGGCCCAGTCCATGCCAGCGGCGGCCGCTACCGATTCCGCCGCGGCGGTCAGGCCAAAGTTCGTATATTCGTACGTCGCCCGGAAGCCCTGCAGCGGCAGGAAGCGCAGCCGCTGCAGCACCTGCCGCTGGTCATAGCCCATGTCTTCCAGACGGTCGCCGGCATGATCGGGCAGGCCGGAGCGGTGCGCATAGAGATCGGCGATGGTGAGCTGGGCGGTGACCGCCGCGTCGGACAGCGCGAACCACGGCAGGTGCGCCTGCACCAGCGTCTCCCACGCAATCCCGCCCAGGCCGACCTGTCGCGCCACCACCGTGGCGCCGACCGGCTTGGACACGGAGGCGAGCTGGAACACCGTGTCGGCGTCCACCGCGTCCGGTGCGCTGACCACCCGCCTGCCGAAGCCTTTGGCGTAGACCGTCTGGCCGCCCCATACCACCGCCACGGCCATGCCCGGCAGGCCCGATGTGTTCATCAGGCTGGCGGCCAGCTGGTCGAGCTGGCCGATCGCGGCGGAAACCTGAGCGTCGGATACCGGGGCGGGCCCGGCGCCTTGCGCGCCGGCATCGTCGCCCCCGCCGCAGGCCGCGAGCGTACTGGCCAGCGCGGCACCCAGGAAACGCCGGCGTTCGTGCAATCCGCTCACGATGGTTCTCCTTGTCGGCGGCACCGCGGCGCGCGGGAGCCTGCACCGAGAATAGTCCATGCGCGCGCCGCACACTAAGCCGGTTCGCGCGGCCGCCGTTGCCGGCGCCTGCCCGCGCGGGGCGCCGCTGCCTCAAGTTTTGCCTTTCGCCTGCCGTTATTGTCGCCATCGTCCGCAGAAAGGATTTTCGAAAAGATCCCCTTCTGGCAGGCGGCAGGAAAAAGAGCGGACCGGCGCCCGGGCGCCGGCAGTTCGCCGCTATTCAATCGCAAATCAGGTAGAAGAAATGAAAAGCTTGGGAATTGGAGTGCGCCTCGGCATTGGCTTCGGCGTGGTAATACTGTTGTCGACCCTCATGACCGTATTGGGCATCGCGCGCCTGGCGCAGGTCGCGGACCGCACCAGCGACATGATGCAGGCGCCGCTGGCCAAGGAACGCGTGGTCAGCGACTGGTACCGCATGATGCATACCAGCGTGCGCCGCACCACGGCCGTGGCCAAGAGCGCCGATCCGGCGCTGGGCGCATTCTTTGCCAAGGAGACGCAAGGGTCCGTGGTGGCCGTCGCGGCACTGCGCGACAAGATCGAGCCGCTGCTGTCGAGCGAGGAGGAAAAGGCGGCGTTCAAGAAGATCCAGACCGTGCGCATCCCCTACAACGATTCGCGCGACAAGATCACCAAGCTGAAGGAAGCAGGCAATACCGAGGAAGCCAACCAGGTGCTCGAGCAGGAATTCGTGCCGGCCGGCGATGCGTACCTGGCGGAGATCCAGAAGCTGCTTGATATCCAGCGCTCGAGCATCGATGCGACCGCGCTCGAGATCCATAACATCTACCTGTCTGCCCGCAACGGGATGATGGTGATCGGCGTGCTGGTGCTGGCCATTGGCGTGGCATTCTCGGTATGGCTAACGCGCGGCATCACCGGTCCCCTGCATCGCGCCGTCGGCATCGCGCGCACGGTGGCATCGGGCGACCTGGGCAGCCGCATCGTGGTGGACAGCAAGGACGAGACCGGCCAGCTGCTGCAGGCGCTCAGCGACATGAACGCCAACCTGCTGCGCATCATCAGCCAGGTGCGCACCGGCACCGACGCCATCGCCACCGGCACCAGCCAGATCGCCGCGGGCAACACCGACCTGTCGCAGCGCACCGAGGAACAGGCTTCCTCGCTGCAGGAGACGGCCTCGAGCATGGAAGAGCTGACCAGCATCGTGCGCCAGAACGCGGACAACGCCAGGCAGGCCAGCTCGCTGGCGGTCAACGCTTCCGAGATCGCGGTCGAGGGCGGCGAAGTAGTGGGCCAGGTCGTGACGACGATGCAGGACATCAACGGCGCATCGCGCAAGGTAGTGGATATCATTGCCGTGATCGAAGGCATTGCCTTCCAGACCAATATCCTGGCGCTCAATGCCGCGGTAGAAGCCGCGCGCGCAGGCGAGCAGGGCCGCGGCTTTGCCGTGGTGGCCGGCGAGGTGCGCAGCCTGGCCCAGCGCAGCGCGACCGCCGCCAAGGAAATCAAGGCCCTCATCGGCGACTCCGTGGATCGCGTGGAGAAGGGCTCGGAACTGGTGGCGCATGCCGGCCAGACCATGGAGCGGATCGTGGGCGCGGTCAAGCGTGTCACCGACATCATGGGCGAGATCAGCGCGGCCTCGGCCGAGCAGAGCGCGGGCATCGAGCAGGTCAACCAGGCCGTCACGCAGATGGATACCGTGACGCAGCAGAACGCCKCGCTGGTGGAGCAGGCCGCGGCGGCCGCCGGTTCGATGGAAGAACAGGCCCAGCGCCTGAAGCAGGCGGTGGCCTCGTTCCGGCTGGCGGCRTAAGCCGCCTGGCGCACGGAAGCGAAGGGCGCGAAGACCTGTCGGAGACCCGGCGGCTTTCGCCTCCGCGCAGGAATGACTTGCATTTTTCCGTGGCTGCGGTATAGTCGCGTCCTCGCGTGCGGCTGTAGCTCAGTTGGATAGAGTACTTGGCTACGAACCAAGGGGTCGTGGGTTCGAATCCTGCCAGCCGCACCACCGATAAGGAAAAGGGCTTCCAGCAATGGAAGCCCTTTTTTCATTTGGGATGCCGGGCCCGGCTTTGCGTCCTGGTCCCCGGCTCCTGGCAGGCACGCAACGGCGTGGCGTGGCGTGCGTGCCCCGTACTTGATTTAAGCGGCAGGTTTAAGCGGCAGGTTCAAGCGGCAGGTTCAAGCGGTACGCGCCAGCACGCTGGCAATGGCGCCCGCCACCTGCTTCACGTTGCGCTCGTTCAGGCCGGCCACGCACATCCGCCCCGATCGCAGCAGGTACACGCCGTGTTCCGCGCGCAGGCGGTCCACCTGGTCCGCCGTCAGGCCGGTGTACGTGAACATGCCGCGCTGGGTGAGGTAGCGCGACAACGCTTCGCCGCTCACATGGTCGCGCAGGCTGTCGTGGATGGCCACGCGCATCCTGGCGATGCGTTCGCACTTCAGCGCCAGCTCGCGCTCCCAGGTCGCCCGCAATGCCGGTGTGGTCAATACCCTGGCCACCACCCTGGCGCCATGCGTCGGCGGATTGCTGTAGTTCGCTCGCACCGCACCGGTCAACTGGCCCAGCACACGGCCGGCTTCTTCCGCGCTGTCGCAGACCACGCTCAGCCCACCGCAGCGTTCGCCGTACAGCGAGAAGTTCTTCGAGAACGAATTCGCCACCAGGCAGGGCACGCCTTGCGCCACCAGTTCGCGCACGGCGAAGGCATCGTCGTCCAGGCCGGCGCCAAAGCCCTGGTAAGCCATGTCGACGAAGGGCAGCAGCTCGTTGGCCTTCAGCAGCTTGACGAGCTGGCGCCACTGGTCCTGGTCCAGGTCCACGCCGGTAGGGTTGTGGCAGCAGGCGTGCAGCAGCACGATGCTGCGCTTCGGGATGAGCCGCAGCGCTTCCAGCATGGCGTCGAACTTGAGGCCGCCGGTGGCGTCGTCGTAGTAGGGATACGTGTTCACGGTGAAGCCCGTGCGCTCGAAGATCACGCGATGGTTTTCCCAGCTCGGATCGCTGATCCAGACCTGCGCATCCGGGAAATAGCGCTTCAGGAAGTCCGCGCCTACCCGCAGCGCGCCCGAGCCGCCCAGGGTCTGCACGGTCGAGATGCGTCCCTGCGCGCGCGCCTCGCATTGCTCGCCGAAGACCAGCGCCTGCACGGCGTCACGGTAGACCGCGAAACCAGCCATGGGCAGGTAAGGGCGCGGACCCATGTCGGCCAGCAGCGCGCTTTCGGCTTCCGCCACGGCCTGCATCACGGGCAGCCTGCCTTCGCCATCGAAGTAGATGCCGATGCTCAGGTTGACCTTGTCGGTCCTGGGATCTTGTTGAAAGCTTTCGTTGAGCGAAAGAATCGGGTCGCCTGGATAGGCATCGATATGTTCGAACATTGGATACTCTGGCTGGAGTGAGTTGTCGCCGGCGACCGGGCAGCGGGTCGCCGGGGGGTGCCTCTATTATGCCGATACGCCTGGCTGCAGGGCAGGAGCTGCGTTCTTCTGCCGCAAGCGGTAGCTCACGCCCAGTACCACCAGCCATGCCGGAATCAGGTACACGGAAAGGCGCAGCCCGGGTGTCAGGTACATCACGTACAAGATGCCCGCCAGGAAAGCCAGGCAGAGGTAGTTCGTGAACGGATAGCCCAGGCTCTTGAAGCGCGTCTCCTGCCGGGCCAGGCGCTTGTCGCGGCGGAACTTGAGGTGGATGATGCTGATCATCGCCCAGTTGATGATCAGTGCCGAGACCACCAGCCCCATCAGCAGCTCAAAGGCTTCGCCCGGCATGAAGTAGTTGATCGCCACGCACGCGGCGGTGGCCAGCGCGGAAACGCCCAGCGCGGCCAGCGGGATCCCGCGCTTGTTGACCTTCAGCAGCGCTTGCGGCGCGTTGCCCTGCCTGGCCAGGCCGTACAGCATGCGGCTGTTGCAGTACACGCCGCTGTTGTAGACCGACAGCGCGGCCGTCAGCACCACGGCGTTGAGCACCGTGGCCACGATCTCGCTGTTCATCGCATGGAAGATCAGCACGAAGGGGCTGCCGCCGGTGACGACCTTTTCCCACGGGTAGAGCGAAAGCAGTACGCCCAGCGCGCCGACGTAGAAGATCAGGATGCGATAGATCACCTGGTTGGTGGCCTTGGGAATGGTCTTTTCCGGGGCATCCGCTTCGGCCGCGGTAATACCGACCAGCTCCAGGCCGCCGAACGAGAACATGATCACCGCCATGGCCATGACCAGGCCGCTGATGCCGTTCGGGAAGAAGCCGCCGTGCTGCCACAGGTTGGCCACGCTCGCCTGCGGGCCGGCCGTGCCGGATGCCAGCAGGTAGCCGCCGAACACGATCATGCCGACGATGGCCAGGACCTTGACGATGGAGAACCAGAACTCCATCTCGCCGAATGACTTGACGCTCGACAGGTTGATGGCGTTGATCAGCAGGAAGAACGCCAGCGCGGAAATCCAGGTGGGAATATGCGGCCACCAGTACTGGACATAGATGCCCACCGCGGAAAGCTCCGCCATGCTGACCAGGATATAGAGCACCCAATAGTTCCAGCCCGACATGAAGCCGGCAAAGGAGCCGCAGTACTTGTTGGCGAAGTGGCTGAAGGAGCCGGCGACCGGTTCGTCCACCACCATCTCGCCGAGCTGGCGCATGATGAAGAAGGCGATGATGCCGGCCACCGCGTAGCCGAGCAGCACCGAGGGCCCCGCCATCTTGATGGTCTGGGCGATGCCCAGGAACAGGCCGGTGCCAATGGCGCCGCCTAGCGCGATCAGCTGGATATGGCGGTTTTTCAGGCCGCGCTTGAGTGTCTCTTCCGTGTTATGGGAAACCATGTTTGTGTCTCTACCCACTCTTTTGGAATGTGAGCCTGCGCCTCTTGCGTATTGCGTACTTGCGTACTGCAATTCGCGGGCGCTCTTGGCCAGGCACCGCCGGCGCGCAGTGTTGCTGCGGGCGCCGGACGGCGTTGTTGCGGTCAGTGCCTTGTGAGCCTCAGACCTTGAGCGTGCCGCGTTCGATCTGGTCGCGTTCCAGCGATTCGAAGAGCGCCTTGAAGTTGCCTTCGCCGAAGCCTTCGTCGCCCTTGCGCTGGATGAATTCGAAGAACACCGGGCCGAGCGCGGTCTTGGAGAAGATCTGCAGCAGCAGGCGCGCCTTGCCGCCTTCGGTGGTCCCGTCCATCAGGATGCCGCGCGCCTGCAGCTGGTCCACCGGCTGGCCGTGGCCCGGCAGGCGCTTTTCCAGTCCCTCGTAGTAGTAGTCGTTGGGCGCGGTCATCAGGGGGACACCGGCCATCTGCAGGTTGTCGATGACTTCGAGCAGGTTGTCCGTCAGGAAGGCGATGTGCTGGATGCCTTCGCCATTGAATGCCATCAGGAATTCCTCGATCTGGCCGGCGCCCTTGGACGATTCCTCGTTCAGCGGGATGCGGATCTTGCCGTCCGGCGCGGTCATGGCCTTGGAGGTCAGCCCGGTGTACTCGCCCTGGATGTCGAAGTAGCGGATCTCGCGGAAGTTGAAGAGCTTCTCGTAGAAGTTCGCCCAGTAGGCCATGCGGCCACGGTAGACGTTGTGCGTCAGGTGGTCGATCAGGCGCAGGCCATGGCCCACCGGGCGGCGGTCCACGCCCTCGATGAATTCGAAGTCGATGTCATAGATGGACTTGCCGTCTTCAAAGCGGTCGATCAGGTACAGCGGCGCGCCGCCAATGCCCTTGATCGCGGGCAGGCGCAGCTCCATCGGGCCGGTGGCGATCTCCACCGGCTGGGCGCCCAGCTCCAGGGCGCGCGCATAGGCCTTGTGCGAATCCTTCACACGGAACGCCATGCCGCAGGCGCTCGGGCCATGCTCGGCCGCAAAGTAGGCCGCCGGGCTGTGCGGCTCGCGGTTGACGATGAAATTGACCTCGCCCTGGCGGTACAGCACCACGTCCTTGGAGCGATGGCGTGCCACCAGGCTGAAGCCCATCTGCTCGAACAAGGGTTCCAGAAGGTTGGGAGTGGGCGAGGCGAATTCCACGAATTCGAAGCCCATCAACTGCATCGGGTTTTCAAACAGATCGGCCATGGTGTGCTCAACGGAAAGTTTGGGGGACGAGGGAAATAATATTGCGGCTGTTGTGCGCCAACGCACCGGGGCGCAGCGTCAGGCACGTACGGTGCCGGCCTCGCGGCTCGCCATCCGTAACGTCAGTCTGGAACGAAGTTTATATTTCGCTCCGGTAAATAGGATTGCGTAGCCCACGCAGGCAAACCCTAGATCATGAGATAAAATTTCGTCATCCAAGGATAGATGGAAACAAAAGTGCAGACTCCTGAGCTTGATCGCATAGACCGCCGCCTGCTGGCTGCGCTGCAGGAAAACGGACGCGTGTCCAACCTCGAGCTGGCCGAGGCCATCCGCCTGTCGCCGGCCCAGACGCTGCGGCGGCATCGCCGCCTGGAGGAGGCCGGCATCATCAAGCGCTACGAGGCCCGGCTGGATTCCTCCAGCCTCGGGTTCGGCGTCATCGCCTTTATCCATGTCACGATGGAGCGGGGCCATATCCGGGACCTGTCGAAGTTCAAGAGCCTCGTCGCCGAGCTGGCGCAGATCCAGGAGTGTTTCTCCGTCACGGGAGATATCGACTACGTGCTGAAAGTGGTGGCGCGCGATCTCAAGTCGCTTTCGGATTTCCTGCTCGACACCCTGATGCGTATCCCGGGAGTAAGCGGGGTGAAGTCCAGCGTCTGCCTGGATGAGATCAAGTGCACCAGCGCAATGCCGCTGGAGCCCTGAGCGGCCCCGGGGCGGCCCCGGGCGCGGCGTCTTCCTGCCAGGAAGGGAAACGGTGCCGGCGCGGGCGCCACCCGGGCACTATGCTTGGATGAGATCCCTGCCTCACCCGCATCGTGCCCCCTGTCCCGGAAGCCGGCCGTCCCGTCATCCTGTTCGGCGCCTTCGATCGCCATAATTTCGGCGACCTGCTGTTGCCCCATATCGTCGCGCGCCAACTCGCGCACCCACTCGGGCACCCACTCGGGCACCGGCTGCCAGGCCAGCGGCTTTGCCATGCCGGCCTGGCATCGCGCAACCTGCTGCCGTATGGGGGACACAGGGTCAGTGCGCTGGCGCAGCTCGCCGCCCGGCCGGGCCTGCGCGCAGCGGACATCATCCATGCGGGGGGCGAGATTCTCTGCTGCGAAGCATGGGAGGCGGCCGTGATGCTGCAGCCGCCGGACGAGGCCGGGGCGGTGATCGCGCGGCTCGACGGCCGGCCAGTAGAGCGCCAGGCATGGACGCGCAGTGTGCTGGGCGTGGCGGACCTGGCTCCGTACGTACTGCCGCAAGGCCTGTTCCCCCACGCCCGGCGCGTGATCTATAACGCCGTGGGCGGTGTCGGGCTGGACCGGCGCGACCCGGCCATGCGGGCCGAGGTGCTGGGCAAGCTGGGCGCCGCGGCATATGTCAGCGTGAGAGACGACATGACCCGGCGCATCCTGCAGGCCAACGGCGTGGCAGCCCGCCTGGCGCCGGATCCCGCGGTCATGGTGGCGGAGCTGTTCGGCGCGCGCATCCGCCAGCGCGCCCGCCGCGGTGAAGTCGCGCGGGTGATCGCGGCATTCCCGCGGGGCTATCTTGCCGTGCAGTTCAGCGCGGACTTCGGCGACGATGACACGCTCGACGCGCTCGCCGGCCAGCTCGGGAGCGCCGCGCGCGCAACGGGTCATGGCGTGGTGCTGTTCCGCGCCGGCGCCGCGCCCTGGCACGACGACCTCGCCTGCTACCGGCGCCTGGCGCAACGCATGGGCCCGCCGGCGCCGTACCTGTTCCGTTCCCTCGACATCTGGGACATCTGCGCCCTGATCGCGCATAGCCGCGGCTTTGCCGGCAGCAGCCTGCACGGGCGCATCGTGGCGATGGCGTTCGCCCTGCCGCGCCTGAGCCTCATGCGTCCGGGGCAGGAACCGGGCACCAGCAAGCAGGCCGCGTTCGCCGGCACATGGGAGCCGCCCGGCGCCCCGCCCGCGGTGGCGGTGCGGGAGCTTGCCGATGGTATCGGCGCGGCGCTGGCACCGGCGCGCGCGCGCATGGCGCAGACGGCGCGCGAGCTGGTCGCGGCATACCGCCAGAGTGCCGTGGCCGACTGAAAAAGGGCAGCGACGGGCTTCGTGCGTCGCATGAAACACACGGGGATGCTGTATAACCGGCGTGGCCCGGTTTCCACTCCCGCCATGCATGTTCCGCGTCCGCCTTTCTCCATCGGATTCGCCGTGCCGGTGCCCGGCTTTGGCCGCTGGCGGGCGCCTTAGGGCAAAATCCGGACCTGAGAGGCCCGGCGTGGCCAAAAACACAAGACGCCGACACCCTGCTCGCGCTCCGGTGCCCGGATCGCATGAGCCCGCGGGGTTGTATGGCGTCGCCAGGGGACAGCTCGTCCTTTAACAGAGCACACAGGAGCTTTTTTGATGACCGACTCGAACGCGAACCTATCTTTGCTCGGCAGGATCTCTCTTGCCGTCGGCACGTTCTTCACCATCCTTGGCGATGGCAAATTCGCCAGCGGCGTGCAGCGCCTGCGCGACGGGGAGGGCTTTGCCCCGGCAGCCCCGGCGCCGGTATCGGCCCCGGTGGCAACCCCTGCGCCAGCCCCGCAGGCTGCCGCACCCGCGCTGAAGGAGGCGAGCCCGGCCGCGGCGCTCCAGCTGCTGGGCCTGCTCCAGCGCGACGCGCGCTTTATCGACTTCATCGAGGAAGACATCGCCGGCTACACCGACACGGAAATCGGTGCCGCCGCCCGCCTCGTGCACGATGGCTGCCGCGCGGTGCTGCGCGAGCACTTCACCATCCGGCCGGTGCGCGAGGAAGCCGAGGGCAGCCGCGTGACGCTGGCCGACGGCTTCGACGCCACCGCCATCCGCCTGACCGGCAACGTGGTAGGCAGCGCGCCGTTCAACGGCAGCATCAGTCACCGCGGCTGGCGGGTCGCGGAAGTCCGTCTTCCGCGCCTGGCCGAACGCCATGACGCCACCGTGATCGCCCCCGCCGAGGTCGAGCTATGAGCGAAGCACGCTACTCCATCGGCATCGACCTGGGCACCACCCATAGCGCGCTCTCCTACGTCGACCTCGCTGCCAGCGACGGCGAGAAGACCAGCCACGGTTTCCTGCCCATCACGCAACTCACCGCGCCGGGCGCCCTCGAAGACCTCGGTCTGCTGCCCTCGTTTCTCTACCTGCCGCACCCAAGCGAACTCGCCCCGGGCGACCTGGCCCTGCCGTGGAACGCGGCACGGGACTTCGCGGTCGGCGAGCTGGCGCGCAGCCGCGGCGCGGCCACGCCGATCCGCCTGGTGTCGAGCGCGAAAAGCTGGCTGTGCCACCCCGGCGTGGACCGCCGCGCGGCCATCCTGCCAAACGACGCACCGCCCGAAGTGACGCGCGTCTCGCCGCTCGAGACCTCCGTGCGCTATCTGACGCATCTGCGCGAAGCCTGGGACCACGCGCATCCCGAGGCGCCGTTCGGCGAGCAGGAGATCACGGTCACGATTCCCGCATCGTTCGACCCGGCAGCCCGGGAATTGACGGCCGAGGCGGCCGAGGCGGCCGGCTATGCACGCATGACCCTGCTGGAGGAGCCCCAGGCTGCGCTCTACAGCTGGATCCAGAACAGCGCTGGCCACTGGCGCAAGCAGGTCAGGGTCGGCGACATCATCCTCGTCGTGGATGTCGGCGGCGGCACCACCGACCTTTCGCTGATCGCCGTGGTCGAGCGCGAAGGCAACCTCGAGCTGCACCGCGTTGCCGTGGGCGAACACATCCTGCTCGGCGGCGACAATATGGATCTCGCGCTCGCCCACGTGGTGGCGCGCAAGCTGGCGGCCCAGGGCACGCAGGCCGATCCGTGGCAGCTGCGCGCGCTCACCTATGCCTGCCGCGCCGCCAAGGAAACGCTGCTTTCCGACCCGGATACGGATGCCGTGCCCCTGGTCGTGCCGAGCCGCGGCGCCAAGCTGATCGGGGGCTCGATCCGCACGGAGCTGACGCGCGCCGAACTGACCCAGACGATCCTGGAAGGGTTCTTCCCGCCAGCGCAGGCTTCGGCCCGCCCGGTGAGCCGGGCCCGCGCCGGCCTGACGCAACTTGGCCTGCCGTATGCGCAGGACGCCGCCATCACGCGGCACCTGGCCGCGTTCCTGGGCCGCCAGGTTGCCGCGCTCGCCGAACTCGAAGGCTTGCCGGGCACCTTGCCCGAGGGAGCGACCTTCCTGCATCCCACCGCCGTTCTCTTCAATGGCGGCGTGTTCAAGTCGGACCTGCTGGCAGGCCGCATCCTGCAGACGCTCAATGGCTGGCTCGCCGCGGAAGGCGCGGCGCCGGCGCGCCAGCTCGAAGGCGCCGACCTGGACCTGGCGGTGGCGCGCGGCGCCGCGTACTACGGCTACGTGCGGCGCGGCAAGGGAGTGCGCATTCGTGGCGGCACCGCGCGTGCCTACTATATCGCCGTGGAATCCTCGATGCCCGCCGTCCCCGGTTTCGAGCCGCCGGTGCAGGCGCTGTGCGTGGCGCCGTTCGGCATGGAGGAGGGCACCGAGGCTGCCTTGCCGCCACAGGAGTTCGGCCTGGTGGTGGGCGAGCCCGTGCACTTCCGTTTCTTCGGCTCGTCGGTGCGCCGCCAGGACCAGGTCGGCACCCTGCTTGACTACTGGCCGCCGGAGGAATTGCAGGAGCTCGACGAGATCCAGGCCACGCTGCCATCCGAAGGACGAACCCCGGGCGAAGTGGTGCCGGTCAAGTTGCACGCGCGGGTCACCGAGGCCGGGACGCTGGAGCTGGAAGCCGTGCCCCGCGGCAGCGGCGAGCGCTGGAAGGTCGAGTTCGACGTGCGCGGCAACGCCAGCGCCAATGCCTGAGTGAGATGAAGCAGTACATCGTCGGCATTGACCTTGGCACCAGCAACACGGTGGTCGCCTATGCGCAGGCGGGGTCGGAGGATATCCGCGTCTTCGACATCGACCAGCTGGTCGGGCTGGGGGAGGTCGCCGCGCGGCCCCTCCTGCCCTCCGTGCGTTATCACGCGGCGCCCGGGGAGCTGAGCGCGGGCGACCTGCAACTGCCCTGGCAACAAACCGTGAGCGCCGGGGCGCGCCGGACCGTGATCGGGCGCCTTGCTTCCACCCTGGGCGCGCAGGTGCCCGGCAGGCTCGTGGCCAGCGCGAAGAGCTGGCTGTCGCATGCTTCGGTCGACCGGACCGCGCCAATCCTGCCCTGGGGGGCGGAAGAGGAGGTCGGCAAGATCTCGCCGGTCGCCGCCAGCGCCAGCTATCTGGCCTACGTGCGCACGGCATGGAATCATCGCTTTCCCGATGCCCGGCTCGAAGAACAGGACGTGGTGCTCACCGTGCCTGCCTCGTTCGACGAAGGCGCGCGCGCGCTGACGCTGGAGGCGGCGCGCCTGGGCGGGCTGCCCGCGCTGCGCCTGCTGGAGGAGCCGCAAGCTGCGTTCTACGACTGGCTGTTCCATCATCGCCGCAGCCTGGACGCGGACCTGGCGCAAACGCGCCTGGTGCTGATCTGCGACGTGGGCGGCGGCACGACCGACCTTACCCTGGTCAAGGTCGAGATGCAGGACGGCCAGCCGCAGCTCACGCGCATCGGCGTCGGCAATCACCTGATGCTCGGTGGCGACAATATGGATCTCGCCCTGGCGCATCTTGTCGAAGCGCGCCTGGGCAGCGGGCAGGAGCGGCTGTCGGCGGCCAGCCTGTCCCAGCTGGTCGCGCGCTGCCGCGCCGCCAAAGAGCAGATGCTCGGCGCGCAGGCGCCGGACTCGGTCACGGTGACGCTGCTGGGCGCGGGCTCCCGGCTGATCGGCGGGGCGCGCTCGGTGGAAGTCACGCGGCAGGAGATCGAGCAGCTCATCGTCGATGGCTTCTTCCCCGTGGTGTCGTCCGGCGAAAGGCCGGGGCGCGCACGGGGCGCCATTGTGGAGTTCGGCCTGCCGTATGCGGCCGATCCGGCCGTCACGCGGCACGTGGCGGCCTTCCTGGGCCAGCACGCGGCCCAGTCGAAGACAGCACTGGACGCGCCGCAGGCGCAGGGCGCGGCCTTGCCGATGCCCGACACCCTGCTGCTCAACGGCGGCGTGTTCCGCGCCGAAGCCCTGGCGGGGCGCATCGCCGGGACCCTGGGCACGTGGCGCGGGGCGCCCCTGCAGATACTGCATAACGCGGATCCCGACGTGGCCGTCGCCCGTGGCGCGGTCGCGTACGCGCGCGCGCGCACCGGGCATGCCCCGCGCATCGGCGGAGGTTCGCCGCGCAGCTACTTCCTCGTTCTCGACGATGGCGCGCCGGGGCAGCAAGGGATCTGCCTGCTGCCGCGGGGCACGGAAGAGGGGCACGAAATCCAGCTCAGGGATCGTGCATTCGCTCTGCGGCTCGGGCACCCGGTGCGTTTCCACTTGGTTTCCTCCGTTGCCGACACGGCGTATGCGCCCGGTGAGCTGACCGACCTGTCGACGGGCGACTTCGTTCGCCTGCCGCCGATCGCCACCGTCGTGCAACCGCATGGCACCAGCGGGCCACGGGAAACGCCCGTGCAGCTCACCACGTCGCTGACCGAGGTAGGCACGCTGGAGGTCCACTGCATCGAGATTGCCGATGCCTCGCACCGGTGGCGGCTCGAATTCCAGTTGCGCGGCAATGGCGCGGAAGCGGCCACGCCCACGCCCGCGGATACGGCGCACCCGTCCCTGGCGCAAGCCGTCGACACGATCGAGCGCACCTTTGGCGCGCGCTCCCAGGAGGTCGGGCCCAAGGAAGTCAAGCGCATGCGCGCGCAGCTCGAGCAACTGCTGGGCACGCGCGAGCGCTGGGACAGCGCGTTGCTGCGCGAGCTGTTCGGCGCGTTCTGGGAGCGCGCGCGGCGTCGGCGGCGTTCGGCCGACCATGAGCGCCTGTGGCTGAACCTGGCCGGCTATTGCGTGCGTCCGGGCTTCGGCTACCCGCTCGACGACTGGCGGGTCGGGCAGCTCTGGTCGCTGTACGAGCAGGGGATCCAGTACGTCAATGAAAGCCAGGTCTGGTCGGAGTGGTGGACGCTGTGGCGACGCGCGGCTGGCGGCCTGGACGAGAGCGCGCAGTTGCGCTTGCTGGACGACATGGCCTTTTACCTGCAGCCGCCCGGCAGCTCGCGCTATAAGCGGCCCGCCGGGCCCGCAAGGGCGGGGTACGCCGATATGGTGCGCCTTGCCGGATCCCTCGAGCAGATCCCGGCCGATCGCAAGATCGAGGTCGCGGAATGGCTGCTGGCCCGTTTGCGCAAGCCTTCGGAAAACAGCCAGGGCTGGTGGGCGGTGGGCCGCATCGGGGCGCGCCGGCCGTTCTATGGCAGCGCGCACAGCGTGGTGCCGGCCGAGGTTGCCGCGCGGTGGCTGGACGCCATCCTTGCACTCGACTGGAAGAAGGTCGAGCCGGCCGCGTTCGCCGCCGTCCAGATCGCGCGCATGACAGGCGACCGCTCCAGGGACCTGCCTGCCGAGACCCGGGCGAGCGTCGTGCGCCGGCTCGAAGCCGCCAACGCGCCGCAAAGCTGGATCGCCATGGTCCGCGAAACGGTGGAGCTCGACGAAGCCGACGAAGGCAGGGTCTTCGGCGAATCGCTGCCCGCCGGGTTGAAGCTGATCCTGGGGTGAGCCCGGACAGGGGGGGCGCGCCAGGGATCGCTTTTCCCGCCACTTCATCCGGCTAGCGCGCGGCAGGCCCCGGTGCATGCGCGCACGGGGCATGCGCCGCGGCCCCAGGATGTCGTTTGCATGTAACATGCGCCGACGCATCTGCCAAAGGAGGGGGAATGTCGAGAGTTCGGTTTTTGCTGGTCGCCGCGATAGCGGCTCAATGGCTTGCCGGATGTGCGAGCGGCGTCAGTCCTGAGTCCATTCAGGCCAGGGAGCCAAAGCGCATCCATTCCGCGGCCAGCACGGCCAGCCTGGTGATGTGCCTGAAGGGCCGGCTAGGCGACGACGCCAATGTGGTGTCCTATTCAGAGCCGGGCCGGGTGGATATCCGGGTCGGGCGTGCCGACAACTCGGAGTACCGCTACTTTCACCTGATCAGTCTGCGCCGGGCACAGGACGGTACCGATGTCGAAATCCGCAGCGCCGATGAGTGGCATCCCCTGATCAGCGCCGGGCGCATCAGCGGCATGGTGGAAGACTGCGTACCGGCCAAGGCGCGCTGAGCCAAAGCATGGCCGGCATTTGCGCCGTCATTGCTGCTTCGCGGACAGGATATGCTCCTGCAATCGCGACAGCTCCAGCGCGATGCCGCCGGGAAAGCCCTGGCGCCCGCCACGCTTGTCGATCAGCAGGTCGCCGACATAGCCCGACAAGGCATCCGGGCTGGCCGCCAGCATCGCCAGCTGGTTGCCGATGCGCGGATAGTGGCGGCACAGTTCCAGCGGTCGCGCCGCGGGCGGCAGCGACGCCAGCCATCTGAGCGCGGCGGCCGCGAGGGTATGCGTGTCAGGAGATGCCGGGTCGCGCATGTCCTCCCAGTCTCGTTGGGTTTGCGCGGGCCCGGCACCGTCCAGTATTTGCTTCGCCTCCTCGACGGAGACGAACTCGAAAGAGAGGGATTCCATGCCAGCTCCGGATTGAAGACTGCCGGGCGTCATGCGCCGGCGGCGGCCATTCTACCGGTTACGGCAATTCGGACTCGTTCTTTACCCCAGGCTTTTCCACGCCTTGCCCGGCTGGCTGGCGCCTCGGCGGACGCAGTGGCGCATCGCCGGCCTTGCGGCGCCGCGGGGGCTGGCTTGCGTATCGCCGGCTGCCCGTGCGGAATGCTCGCCAGCGGCAGCCACGGCGAGGCTCTGCGTCTCGTCCGCGGCCATGCCGGCCGGCTGGCGTCACTTCGGCGTGGGCATATGCAGCTGACCGTCGTCGCCGAGCACCAGGCCTTGCCAGGTGGCGGGCTTGCCCGACAGTTCCCAGGCCGCGATCTGCACCGGCGTCCTGCCGATGCCGCCTTTCACGGTCTTCATTGCCTCGCGGTCGAGTTCTTCGGCGGCGGGAAGGTCTTTGATTTCGAGCGTGTCCATGATGGTTCTCCGTGAGTTGTCATGTTGGTAGCGGGCAAGCATTCTTGCCCGGCCGTCCATGACAACGCATCGTCCGTGCCGAAGGCGCGGAAGCCATCTTTTGTGGCGGATGCCCGCCCTGGCGGGGGGTGGCGGCAGGTTTGAGCGGCCGCACAGTCGGGGCGCGCCCGACAGGCGCGGGCGCGGTGGTGGGTCATGCCCGACAGCGCGGTGCGCCGGCGGACCTCAGGACAAATTGGCGCGAAAGAACGCCGCAGTCCTGTCGTTGGCGGCCTGCGCCGAAGCCGCATCGAAATGCACGCCCTTGTTGCGCGCGAACGCGTGCGAGCAGCCGGGGTAGGTGTGTATCTCGAGATTCGCCTTGCCGGACAGCGCGGCGACGATCTGCGTCCAGGTCTCGCGGGGCACGAATTCGTCTTCTTCCGCGATATGCATCAGCACCGGCTGGCGGATATCGCCGGCCTCGCCGAGGTACTTGTCGATATTGACGCCGTAGTACACCGTCACGGCATCCGCGTCGGTGCGCGCCGCCGTGAGAAAGGCCAGCAGCCCGCCCAGGCAATAGCCCACCGCGCCGATCTTGCCGCCGGCGCCGTCCAGCGCGCGCGTGTATTTGATGGTGGCGTCGATATCCTTCACGCCCGCCGGCACGTCGAAGGCGGTATAGAGCTTGAGCGCCTTGTCCCATTCGGCCTGGGTGGCGTCGGTCAGTTCCACGCCAGGCTCCTGCCGCCAGTAGAGATCGGGGCAGATGGCGATATAGCCCTGCGCGGCGAAGTCGTCGCAGGTCGTGCGCATGTCCGCGTTGATGCCAAAGATCTCCTGGATCACCACGATCGCCGGCGCCTTCGTCGCCATTGCCGGTCGCGCCAGGTAGGCAGCGAATGTCCCGTCCGTCGTCTTTACCGTCACCATTTCGCCCATTGCCGTGCTCCCAAGTGAATTTCGGGGCGGCCGCCCCGGTTTGCCGACCCGCGCATGCGAAATAGGATTATTGGCGGCGCGCGCCGGAGCGCAAGGACAATCCGGTTCCTGCCGCCAGCTTCGTCCCTGTGGATGGCTGTATTGCAATTAACGGCCTGGAGACAGCGACAACTTCAGAGGTCGCCGGCCGCTTGCGGCCGGCACCGCGGCAGGGCAGGATGTGCGCTGTTCCATCCCGAATCGCAATCCCAGGCCTTTTATCCCAGCCTGACACCAACTCCAACGCCAACACCAACAGGAGACGCCATGGCGTACATGCTGCTGATCGTCGAACCCACTGGCCAGCGCGCCGAGCGCACCGATGACGAAGGCCGCCAGGCCTACGCCAGCATGCTGCAGTTCGCCGGCCGCCTGACCGAGCGCGGTGTGCTGCTGGGCTGCAATTCGCTCACCTCGGACAGCAACGGCGTGCGCGTGAAGGTGCGCGAAGGCCGCCGCGACCTGCTGGATGGCCCGTTCGCCGAGGCCAAGGAAATGATCGGCGGCTATTTCCTGCTCGATTGCGCCACGCAGGACGAGGCCATTGCCATTGCGGCCGAATGCCCGGCCGCGGCCTGGTGCGCGGTCGAAGTCCGCGAAGTGGGGCCGTGCTTTACCTGAGGCCTTGCGTGCGCAGGGAGGGCGGCTAGGTAGTTACCCGTAGGCGACGGATTTTTTCGCTGCGCATGTCGATCTGGCCGCGCCTGGCTCGTCGTGCCGGTATGAACCACGGAACAGGCCAGCCCCGCTGGCGCCCGGCCGACAAACCTACCAAGGAGCGATGCGATGCGATTCATGATCCTGGTGAAAGGCACGCAAGGCAGCGAAGCCGGCGCGATGCCGGACGAAAGCCTCTTTGCCGCCATGGCGACCTACCACGAGCAACTGGCCAAGGCCGGCGTGCTGCTCGATGCCGCCGGGCTCAAGCCTAGCTCGGCCGGCTGGCGCGTGCGCTACGCCGATGGCCGGCGCACGGTGATCGACGGTCCCTTCGCGGAGGCCAGGGAGGTGGTGGCGGGCTACACCCTGATCCAGGTACGCAGCCGCGAGGAAGCGATGGAATGGGCGCGGCGTTTCCCCGCCCCGCACGGCGAGATGGCCGACGGCGAGATCGAGGTGCGGCCG
Source organism: Cupriavidus sp. 05N38 (assembly GCF_056397345.1). Taxonomy (NCBI): domain Bacteria; kingdom Pseudomonadati; phylum Pseudomonadota; class Betaproteobacteria; order Burkholderiales; family Burkholderiaceae; genus Cupriavidus; species Cupriavidus sp. 05N38. The sequence goes on along the minus strand of NZ_JBFTNF010000073.1, from coordinate 8,232 downwards.
CTGTTCGAGCTGGAAGACTTCGAGCCCGGCCCCTCGGTGGACCGCTTCCGCGACCTCGGCGTGGGCCAGCACTGAGCCCGCATCCATCGTCAGGCCACTGCCAACCCCGTTCCGGAATCGCCATCATGCTCAAGCCCATCCTGCTGACCGCCGCGGCCCTGATTGCCCTGGTGCTGATCTACGCCGCTACGCGGCCCGATACCTTCCGCGTCGAACGCAGCGCCAGCGTCAAGGCGCCGCCGGACCAGGTATTCGCGATGATCAACGATCTCCACAACTTCAACCAGTGGAACCCCTGGGCGAAGAAAGACCCGGCCATCAAGGGCACCTACGCCGGCACGCCCAGCGGGCAGGGTGCAGCCTATGCCTGGGAAAGCGGCAAGGTCGGCACGGGCCGCATGGAGATCGTGGAGACGACACCGTCGTCGCGCGTGGCCATGCGCCTGGATTTCATCAAGCCGTTCGAAGCGCACAACGACGTGCAGTTCACGCTCAAGCCCGAAGCCGGTGCCACGCGCGTGACCTGGTCGATGCAAGGGCCCGTGCCTTACCTCGCCAAGCTGATGCACATGGTCTTCGATATGGACCGCATGGTAGGCAAGGATTTCGAGGACGGGCTCGGCAACCTGAAGGCGCTGGCCGAGGCGAAGACCGCCATCTGAACCCGCTTGCGGCGACAGCGAACGGCGACGAACGACGACGAACGACGACGAACAAGGCTGGCGACGAAGACCATAAGGACCAATCATGCACAAGCAAATCTACCTGAACCTTGCGGTGGCCGACCTGCAACGCTCGATGGCCTTCTTCAAGGGTCTCGGCTTCGCCTTCAATCCGCGTTTCACCGATGACAACGCGGCCTGCATGGTCATCGGCGAGAACATCTACGCCATGCTGCTGACCCATGAATTCTTCAAGGGCTTCACCACGCGCTCGCTGTGCGACACCACGCAAAGCACCGAAGTGCTGATCTGCATTTCCTGCGAAAGCCGTGCCGAGGTGGACGCGCTCGTCGCCAGGGCGGTGGCGGGCGGAGCCACCGCCGCGCGCGCGCCGCAGGACCACGGCTTCATGTACAGCCACGGCTTCGACGACCTGGACGGCCATATCTGGGAGCTGATGTACATGGAACCGCAGGCCGCGGACGAGGCGTGAGCGTCCGGGGCTCCAGGATGACGGCGACAACTCCGGCGCATCGCGCGATCGAGACCGTATGGCGCATCGAGTCCGCCAAGGTCATTGCCCACGTGGCGCGCGTGGTGCGCGACGTGGGCCTTGCCGAGGAACTGGCGCAGGACGCGCTGCTGGCAGCGCTGGAGCACTGGCCGCAAACCGGGGTGCCCGACAATCCCGGCGCGTGGCTGATGACCACGGCCAGGCACCGCGCGCTGGACTACCTGCGCCAGCAGGCCCTGCACGCGCGCAAGCACGAGCAGATCGGCCATGACCTCGATGCGCTGGAGGCACACGTAGTGCCGGACTTTGTCGATGGGCTCGATGCGGCCCGCCAGGACGATATCGGCGATGACCTGTTGCGCCTGGTCTTCACCGCCTGCCACCCGGTGCTGTCCACCGACGCGCGGGTGGCCATGACGCTGCGCCTGCTCGGCGGCCTGACCACGGACGAGATCGCGCGCGCCTTCCTCACACCCGAACCCACCATCGCCCAGCGCATCGTGCGCGCCAAGCGCACGCTCGGCGCGGCGCGGGTGCCGTTCGAGGTGCCGGGGCCGGAAGCACGCACGCTACGGCTGGCGTCGGTGCTGGAGGTGATCTACCTGATCTTCAACGAAGGCTATTCCGCCACCGCCGGCAGCGACTGGATGCGCCCCGCGCTGTGCGAAGAAGCGCTGCGTCTGGGCCGCACGCTGGCCGCGCTGATGCCGCACGAAAGCGAGGTGCACGGCCTGGTGGCGCTGATGGAGATCCAGGCCTCGCGCACGCATGCACGGGTGGATGCGCAGGGCAGGCCGGTATTGCTGCTGGACCAGGACCGCGCCCGGTGGGACCGCCTGCTGATCCGGCGCGGCTTGCATGCGCTGGAACGCGCGCAGGAACTGGGCGGGGCGCTCGGCCCCTACGCATTGCAGGCCGCGCTGGCCGCATGCCACGCGCGCGCAGCGAGCGCGGCCGAGACCGATTGGGAACAGATCGCCGCGCTCTACGATGCGCTGGCCCAGGTGGCGCCGTCGCCCGTGGTGGAGCTGAATCGCGCGGTGGCGGTCGGCATGGCCTTCGGCCCCGCGGCCGGGCTGGAGATCGTCGATGCGCTCGCGGCTGAGCCGTCGCTGGCCAGGTACCACTTGCTGCCCAGCGTGCGCGGCGACCTGCTGTTCAAGCTCGGCCGCCGCGGCGAGGCGCGCGTCGAGTTCGAGCGCGCCGCCGGCATGACGCGCAACGAGCGCGAGCGCGAATTCCTGCTGGAGCGCGCCCGGGAGGCGGGCGCGCCACGCGCCTGAGACTCAGTGCGCCGCGTTCTGGCGCGGCATGCGCTTGTACACCAGCAGGCGCCCCTTGTAGGCTTCTCCTTCCGCCCCGGCAGGGCGGTCGAGCCGCTGCTCCTCCAGCGAGAACCCCAGCGCCGCCATCCACCGGTTGAAGGCGGGGCGGTTGCCGCGGTCCGGATCGACGATCCACACTTCCGCCGCCGGGCTGGCGTGGCGTTCGATAAAGCGGGCGAGCTTGCCGTCGGTGTCGCGCTCATAGAGCAGGTCGCTGCCGATGATCAGGTCGAACAGGCCTTGAACGTCGGGCACGCCGGGCAGGCTGGGGTCGCTGCCGTCTGCCGCGCCCCAATGCCCGTGCCGGTATTTCATCGGCGGCAGGCCGTTGAGGCGCGCGTTCTCCTCGAGGAAGGGGCCCGCCATCGGGTGGCAGTCGCTGGCGGTCACATCGGCCCCGCGACGGTGCGCGACCAGGCTGGCCAGCGCCGTGCCGCAGCCGAGTTCCAGGATGCGCTCGGCGGGGTCCACCGGGCGTGTTGCGATGCGTGCCGCCAGCAGCGCGCCGGACGGCCACAACATGCCGAACAGTGGCCAGGAGGCGGAAGAAATGCCCATGCGCTCGGCGTCGCCGTCCGGGTCGTGGAATTGCTGCTTGTCCAGCAGGCAGCGAATGACCAGGTCGGGCACGCCCGTGATGGCAACGCGCTCTTGCTTGGTTTGATACCCGGGCATTGGAGAGGGGGAGGCCGGGAACCGGCCCCGCTAGAGGAGGGAGAGCGGGCAGTATGCCCGAAATGTGCCGCCGCGGCCCGGAGTTCGCTGCCGGCCGCGCGGAAAAGGAACCTTTCAGGCACCTGCGGGTGCGCGGGCAGGCCCGCAAGCGCAGCAAGCGCCCGGCGCGGTGCCCGGCACTTGCTCTTACGCTTGTTTTCGCGCTTGTTCCCGCGTTTGTCCCCGCGCTTGTCCCCGCATCAACCCGGAGCATCCTCCAGCGTGACCAGTTGCGCGCCGTCCTGCACCTGGTCGCCCACGGCGTACAGCACCTCCTGCACCACGCCGTCGGTAGGCGCGGTCAGGGTGTGCTCCATCTTCATCGCCTCCAYCACGATCAGCGGGTCGCCCTTGCCGATCGTGGCACCGGCCTGGACCATCACCGCGATGATGCGGCCCGGCATCGGCGCCACCAGCTTGCCGCCCTCGGCGTCGCCGCCGCCCGCGTGCGCCAGCGGATCGATCAGGTCGAGCCGGGTCTGACGGTTGCCGCTGAACACGTAGATCGCATCGCCCTCGAGGTGGGTGCTGCCCTTGACCGTGCGCTCGCCCAGGTCGATCGCATGGCTGCCGCCGGCGCTGGCCACGCGCAAGGGCACGGTGTGGTCGCCCACCGTCAGCCATTGCCGCGTGCCGTCGCTGCGCACGCTGGCGACGGTCTCGCCGTCGCCGCTGCGCAGGCGGTACTGGCTGGTGGCCTCGCCGTTCAGGCGCCAGGCGCCACCATGCTGCCACGGCGAATGCGCATCGGCCGGGTCCACGCGCCGGGTGCGCGCCTGCTCGTCGAGCAGCGCCGCCACGGCCAGCGCGATGCCATCCATGCCCACCGGCGCGGCAGGCGGAAACAATGCCGCCTGGTTGCGCTCGATCAGCCCGGTATCCAGGTCGGCCTTGGCAAACGCCTGCGAGGTCACCAGTCGCTGCAGGAAGGCGATATTCGTGGACAGGCCCACCACGTGGTATTCGGCCAGCGCCTGTGCCATGCGTGCCAGCGCTTCTTCGCGGTCGCGGCCCCATACGATCAGCTTGGCGATCATGGGGTCGTAGTACGGGCTGATGGTGTCGCCCTCGCGCACGCCCGAATCGATGCGCACGCCGGCCGGCGCGCCATGGTCCTGGCCGCGCTCGAACTGCACTGCCGCCGGCGTGCGCAGGTAGCGCAGCGTGCCGGTGGACGGCAGGAACTGCTTGTCCGGGTTCTCGGCATAGACACGCGCCTCCAGCGCATGGCCGTGGATGCGCAGCTGATCCTGCTTCAGCGGCAGCGGCTCGCCGGACGCCACGCGCAGCTGCCACTCCACCAGGTCCTGCCCGGTGATCATCTCGGTCACGGGATGCTCGACCTGCAGGCGGGTGTTCATCTCCATGAAATAGAAGGAGCCGTCCTGGTTGGCGATGAACTCCACCGTGCCGGCACCCACGTAGCCCACCGCCTGCGCCGCGGCCACCGCCGCCTCGCCCATGGCGCGCCGGCGCTCCTCGCTCATGCCAGGCGCCGGCGCTTCTTCCAGCACCTTCTGGTGGCGCCGCTGCACCGAGCAATCGCGCTCGAACAGGTAGACGCAGTTGCCATGCGTGTCGGCGAACACCTGGATTTCGATATGGCGCGGGCGCGTGAGGTATTTCTCCACCAGTACCTTGTCGTCGCCGAAGCTGGCCGAGGCCTCGCGCTTGACCGACGCCAGCGCCGCCTCGAACCCGTCGCCGCCTTCCACCACGCGCATGCCCTTGCCGCCGCCGCCGGCGCTGGCCTTGAGCAGCACGGGGTAGCCGATGCGGTCCGCTTCGCGGCGCAGCAGCGCCGGGTCCTGGTCCTCGCCGTGATAGCCGGGCACCAGCGGCACCGCGGCCTTTTCCATCAGTTGCTTGGCCGCGCTCTTGCTGCCCATGGCGCGGATGCTGGCCGCCGGCGGCCCGATGAAGACCAGGCCCGCGGCCGCGCAGGCCTCGGCGAAGCCGTCGTTCTCCGACAGGAAGCCGTAGCCCGGGTGGACCGCCTGGGCGCCGGTGGCCTTGGCCACCTCGATGATGTGCTCGCCGCGCAGGTAGCTGTCGCGCGCCGCCGCGCCGCCGATATGCACTGCCTCGTCGCACAGCGCCACGTGGCGCGCGCCGGCGTCGGCGTCCGAGTAGACCGCCACCGTGCGGATGCCGAGGCGGCGGCAGGTGGCCGCTACGCGGCAGGCGATTTCGCCGCGGTTGGCGATGAGGATCTTGTTGAACATGGTGGTGGTTCCTTGTCTCGGAGACTTGTTTTAGGCTGTTCGGTGCGGTTCTCGGGGCGCTGGCCGACCCTTAGCTAGGCTTCCAGGCCGGCGCCCGCTTTTCCAGGAAAGACCTCACGCCCTCGCGCCCTTCTTCCGAGGCGCGGATCGCGGCAATCCGCTCGGCGGTATCCGCGAGCAGGTCGTCGTCGATCATGCGCCCGGCCACTTCCTGCACCAGGCGCTTGCTTTCGCGCACGGCGTTCGGGCTGTTGGCCACCAGAGCGGCGGCCAGTTCAGCCACCTTGGCATCCAGGCCTTCGGCCGGCACCACCGCATGCGCGAAGCCCAGGCGCAGCGCTTCGGCCGCGCCGAAGCGCTCGGCCGTGATGAAGTAGCGGCGCGCGGCCTGCTCGCCCATGGCGCGGATCACGTAGGGGCTGATGGTGGCCGGCAGCAGGCCAAGGCGCGCTTCCGACAGGCAGAAGGTCACGCCTTCGGCCGCCACCGCGATATCGCAGGCAGCCACCAGGCCCACGCCGCCGGCGTAGGCGTCGCCGTGGATGCGCGCGATCACCGGCTTCGGGCAGGCCCAGATGGTGTGCAGCATCTGCGCCAGCGTCATCGCATCGGACCGGTTCTCGTCGTGCGAGTAGCCGGCCATCTTCTTCATCCAGTTCAGGTCGGCGCCGGCGCAGAAGGCCGGGCCATTGCCGGCCAGCACGATGGCGCGCACCGAGGGCTCGCTGCCCAGCGCGCGGAAGGCGCCGGTCAGCTCGGCGATCACGGTTTCGTTGAAGGCGTTGCGCACGTCGGGCCGGTTCAGCGTGACGGTGGCCACGTGCTGCGCGGTGGTGACGGTGAGGGTGGTGAATTCCATTTCGGTGTCCTGTAGCGGTGCGTGGGCGTGGGGCAGGGCGTTACATGCGGAACACGCCGAACTTCATCTCGCCGATCGGCGCGTTGAGGCTGGCCGACAGGCCCAGGCCCAGCACCGTGCGCGTCTGCGCGGGGTCGATCACGCCGTCGTCCCACAGCCGCGCGCTGGCGTAGTAGGGGTGGCCCTGGTGCTCGTACTGGTCGCGGATCGGCTGCTTGAACTTGTCTTCTTCCTCCGCGCTCCAGCTGCCGCCCCTGGCTTCGATGCCGTCGCGGCGCACGGTGGCCAGCACGCTGGCGGCCTGCTCGCCGCCCATCACGGAGATGCGGGCGTTCGGCCACATCCACAGGAAGCGCGGCGAATACGCGCGCCCGCACATGCCGTAGTTGCCCGCGCCGAACGAGCCGCCGATGATCACGGTGAACTTCGGTACTTGCGCCGTGGCCACGGCCGTCACCATCTTGGCGCCGTTGCGGGCGATGCCTTCGTTCTCGTACTTGCGGCCCACCATGAAGCCGGTGATGTTCTGCAGGAACACCAGCGGGATCTTGCGCTGGCAGCACAGCTCGATGAAGTGCGCACCCTTGAGCGCGGACTCCGAGAACAGGATGCCGTTGTTGGCGACGATGCCCACCGGGTAGCCCCAGATCCGCGCAAAGCCGCACACCAGCGTGGTGCCGTAGCGCGCCTTGAACTCGTCGAAATCGGAGTCGTCGACGATGCGGGCGATGACTTCGCGCACGTCATAGGGCTTGCGCGTGTCGGTGGGGATCACGCCGTACAGCTCTTCCACCGGATAGCGCGGGGGCAGCGGCTCGTGCAGGCGGATCTGGTCCGGCTTGCGGCGGTTCAGGTGCTGCACGATATTGCGCGCCAGCGACAGCGCGTGCCCGTCGTTCTGCGCGAAATAGTCGGCCACGCCGGACAGGCGCGTATGCACGTCCGCGCCGCCCAGGTCTTCGGCGCTGACTTCTTCTCCGGTTGCCGCCTTCACCAGCGGCGGGCCGCCCAGGAAGATGGTGCCCTGGTTCTTGACGATGATGGATTCGTCGCTCATGGCCGGCACGTAGGCACCGCCGGCCGTGCACGAGCCCATCACCACCGCGATCTGCGGGATGCCCTGCTTGGACAGGTTGGCCTGGTTGTAGAAGATGCGGCCGAAGTGGTCGCGGTCGGGGAAGACGTCGTCCTGGTTGGGCAGGTTAGCGCCGCCCGAGTCCACCAGGTAGATGCAGGGCAGGTTGTTCTGCTCGGCGATCTCCTGCGCGCGCAGGTGCTTGCGCACGGTCAGCGGGTAGTAGGTGCCGCCCTTGACGGTGGCGTCATTGCAGACGATCACGCATTCCTGGCCGGCCACGCTGCCGATGCCGGTGATGATGCCGGCGCCCGGCGCCGCGTTGTCGTACATGTCGTAGGCCGCCAGCTGCGACAGCTCCAGGAACGGCGTACCCGGATCGAGCAGTTGCTGCACGCGCTCGCGCGGCAGCAGCTTGCCGCGCCCGAGGTGCTTGGCGCGGGCTTCCTCGCCGCCGCCTTCCGCCAGCTTGGCGATCTTCGCCTTGAGGTCGACGACCAGCGCTTGCATGGCGTCGGCATTGGCGCGGAAGGATTCCGAACGCGCATTGAGTTTGGTTTCGAGCGTGGGCATAGGTCTCGGGTCCGGGTTCTTGTCTGTCTGTGGATCGCGGCGGTGCTGGCGCAATGGCTTACATGGTCTCGGCGTACAGTTCGCGCCCGATCAGCATGCGGCGGATCTCCGAGGTGCCGGCGCCGATCTCGTACAGCTTGGCGTCGCGCCACAGGCGGCCCACCGGGTATTCGTTGATATAACCGTTGCCRCCCAGGATCTGCACCGATTCGCCGGCCATCCAGGTGGCTTTCTCGGCCGTGTACAGGATCACCGCGGCGCAGTCCTTGCGCACCTGGCGCACGT
>NZ_JBFTNF010000072.1:0-32157 GCF_056397345.1 Cupriavidus sp. 05N38 | reverse complement strand
ATACCGGCATCACCCTGCATTCACCGCATGAGTGGGTGGACTTCAAGCTGATCGAGTCCAAGCCAACGGGCGAAGGCTACGGCAACATCTTCACCACCGCGGCCCAAATGGCTGCGTTCCAGGGCGGCGAGCTGGCGCTCACCGATGCGCAACTCGACGGCCCCATGCGCGAGGTCTTCGCCAGCCTCGATACCATCCCCGATCACCGACTGACCCTGGGGGAACTGCGGGCTGCCCAGCGCAGCCGCGGCAAGCTCGGCGAACTGTCGCGATTGATCATTCGCTATCCAAGCGAATGGAAGGCCGACCCGGCGAGCTGGGATGCCTGGGACAAGAACGTGCCGCCCACGGCCCGGGCCGCCTGGCAAAGCGAGAAGGCGCGGATTGCCAAGCTGGTGTGGTGGGATGCCGTCGCGGGGAAGGTGGAAGGTTTTCCTGTTGATTCGTTTGTGTTTCATGTTCATCCCGTGGCTTTGGTTGGGAACTTCATGCGATTTGCTGCAACCCGGCTCTCGGAGAAGGGGATTTGGTTCATCTACAGGCAGGAAGTGCGCGCAGGTAAATCCAATAGGCTTCATTGGCCGGGCCGAGCAAGTGGCGTAACGCTAGGTCCAGGCTATGACATGAAAGAAAGGAGTGCCGCTAGTATACGAGCCGACATGATGGCGATTGGCTTATCGGAATCTATCGCGACCAGCCTTTCTAAGGGATCAGGTCTGACGGAGACTCAGGCCCAAAAATTCGCGCAAGACAATTCGGATCTGCTTTCACTCAATCAGCAGCAGGAATTTGCATTACTCCACCACATCGTACCGCACTACGAAGAGAAGGTCCGTAATTCCATAGAAATCGATCTCGCTCAACATGAGTTTGATGCACTGACATGTTTTGCTTACAACGCTGCCGGGAGATGGGATAGCGTTACGAGGCTCGTAAATGAAGGGGACGTGCCCGCGGTCACGGCCAAAATAAGAGAGGGGGTGAAATCGAATGGAAAAACGATGCTTGGCCTAGTTCTGAGAAGAGAGGACGAGGTGAACCTATTTGTTCATGCTCGATACGAATTTCAGGGCAGTAAGATTGATTTCAAATAGTCATATTTCTTGCCTAAGAATATTTGATGCGAACCAAGCCATCGTGAACAAAACTGTCATTAATTCTCAATTTCGACTCGAAAGAATGAGCGCTATAGTGTTCCTGCGTAGGGCCATAATAATTCCCCTAGTACTATTATTATTTCTGACTGGATTATTCACTCCACCCGCGAAGTCTGCATCAATCCCTGACGAGTTGATCGGAAAGTGGGAGGTGGTCGAGGTTCATGTAAATACAAATTACGGCGGCGCTATTAATTATGGATGGGACGCGCCGATGCTAATGTGGCGCATCTTTGATTTTCGCGTGAATTGGATCGCAGGGAATGCACCAGAAATCTATCGTATATGTGAAAACCCAAAGGCAAGAATCATTCCAATCACTGTGGATAACCTTCTGAAAGCTAGCCTCGGCGGCTACAGTGCGGACTCCGACGCATCGCCAGTCCTTGACTATCAACTCGGATTGCCAGCGGGGAAGGTTGTAGATGTGACCGGCATTACCTGCACTCGAGAACCATGGGAAGCGGGAGTGGGATTTGAAGACCCCGCTTTCCCTTCTGTCCCGCGCGGCGCTTGGATTTTTTTTATTGATGGCAAGAAGATCGCTTTGCGTTGGTACGATCAGACTATCCTAATTTTGACCAAGATCGTCCCGGGGACCGCGCCCTCCCCATCATTCTCTTGCTTTCATGCCAGACCTTCCGCAGAAAAAGCTATATGTCGTTCCCACGAACTGGCTGGTTTGGATAAAAGCATTGCCCGTGCATACAGCCTGTATTTAGCGGAAGGGAAACAAATTCCGTTCGACACAACTGAAAATGTGCGGCGGCATCGTTCCTGGCTGCACGAGCGCAATGCTTGTGGGGGCAATGGCGCTTGCCTGGCAAAGACGATGAAAAATCAACTGGGGTGGCTTTCCTCGCTTCTCAATTGAAAACAGCTTGAATATATGTCTTGTCAGAAATGATGCGAAAGCCTAAGCCAGCGGTGGCTGGCATGGGGAATGATGCTGACGAACTAATTTTCTATATCGAAGACACGTCAAGTATAAAACCATATGATGGTGGACGGCAGTGTGTTGCTTATCTAAGAAAGAATAGATAAAACTATTTTCCCGCTACTTGCAAATGTAATGCCATGAATTTTTCATTAAAAGATCAGATTAAATATACTTTTTATTTAATTGTATTTGTATTTTTGCCTGGCGTGCAGGCTAGCGATCTCGACTGCGTTTCACCGAGGTACAGTGCCGATATTTACAAGTGTTCAGCTATAAGTTACGCCAAAGCGAAATCGAATCTCGATTCTGCGTATAAGTCACTTAATAAAAGATTGAATAGGCAGTATGAAAGAGAGCCCAATCTCTTAATGGAAATAAAAAATAAAGTAATTTCCTCCCAAGAAACTTGGAGAAAAATGAAATATTTTGACTGCGAAATGGAAGTTATGCAGATAGAGAATAAGTCGGAGGCGTTTGAGACTACGCGTAATAACTGCCTCGCGCGGCTGTCTGAGGTTAGAGCAATGTATCTGAAGACTATCTCTCCAGACTGGCCACCAGAGCAAGGTAACGCTGCAAGCAGCAAGTAGATTATCGAATACAAGTACCTGCCGGTACGTTCAATTATTCGTTACTCGAGCGAACGGAAGGCTGATGGTAAGAAATGATGTGGAGCCCGGTCACGTATTGTTTGGCGATGACAAACATCCAAACGTCGATTCTCGCGGTCGAGGTATCTTACAAGAAATACAGCGGGATCGATGTCACAAGCGTACCGTCCAAGGTAGAGGATGATGCGCATTTTGCAACGGATTCATCAGGCTGGTACTGGTGGACAAGAGACATAAATGCGTTAGCAGATGTCAACAATCCTGCCCGCGTAACTAAGAAAATCAACCCCGTCATGAAAGACATAGATCGAAGGCGAGTCGCGGCTCGTAGGGCTTTTATGGCAATAAATCAGGGGGTCGAACCATGCAACAAAAACTGGAATGCAAAACTAAATATTTCTCACGGTTGGTGACGAAATCACTGGTGATAATTAAATTTTTTTGTATTTCGTCTTTTTCGTTCTCACAGACCGGCTTTGCTTCTCAGAAAATCGAAGACGTCCATGCGGATAGCATAAAGAATGGGTGTTCTGTGATATTCCAAGAAGCGGCACCTTCTATGTCTGAGTCCTTATCGGAAGCGGTTTCAGGAAATGTTGATGTCGGGTGGTCGTGTGAGGACGGTACTGCCGTAATTATTGACACCTATGAAAAGGAGGGAGGGGCCCCGGAAATATTATCATCTTTCATTAGAGGTGATAAATGCATTGCGGTGTTGGTGAGGTGGAGTATTTATTCTCGTGCCTCGTCTTTTAATGGGAATATGTATAGGATATTAATTTATCGTTATGGTGAAAATATCTCGGGAGACCCTTTTTTCGTTCGAAGGGAGTTTCTTGGTAAAAATAAGGTGGGCTGGGATGGAGTCAAAAATGGAAGGCGTGTGAGATTCTCTCTTAATACAGAAAAGAAAATAAACAGGGAGTTGGACAGCAGGGGGAAATTGATCGGCTGCGATTGATTTAATAAGTACCTGATGTGACTATCGGTGTGATTTTATGAAAAAACGATTTGAATATCATATTGAGTTCATCCAGCGGGTGGCGAGGTGGGGTATTTTTGTTGTTTATCTCGTGGGGTTTGGAGGCATAAGACCTGCACATTCATTCGAGGCAGAGATTGGCGAAATTTCTATCGGGAATCGGGAGAAATGGTGTCTGGTATCCTTCAAGCATAAAAATTCCGAATCCAATAAAGACGGGTTGGAAATTTCCGCTACGCCAATCGAAATGACCCTGGAGTGTGCCAATCAGCCATCCATCCCGATCGATACCTATGAAATCAACGGCGGCGCACCCCATATCGCCGAAGCATTTGTTAGGAGGGGGAAATTCCTTGTTGTCCTGGTTAGATGGCACGTGAACTCAAAATCGGCGGATTTTGGGGGTGATTTTTATCTGGTCAATATATACCAAATAGATCTAGGGAATTCTGTGCATCCTCTAGTGAGACGCGACGACATATTGGGTAAGTTGGCAAAGGGATTGGACGGAGAATTAAGCGGAAATCCCGTTAATTTTCCGCTAAAAGATAAGAAGTCAATCTCGAAGAGGCTTGAGCGTCTGGGGCTTTAAGGAGCCGTAGAAAGAAGGCGATTATCCAGCGCTCCGCCGTTTGTAGTGCCAGACAAGAGGGTTCCTAATTCGCGAGGAGTCAGCGATGAAGATTGCCGGTTCTACAGGCTGTAAGGCCCTTTCGTTCTTCATCTGTTTGGTTCTTGCCGCGGCGGTCAACGGCCAGCCACTTACGGAAATAACGAATTTTCAGCGGAGTGACACTCAGATAAAAATCAATTGTGCGAATAGAAGAGGTCATCTCAATTGCGGAATATACAGTGCTGACAAGCAAGGGGATGCAAAATTATTTGATTATTCTGCGGCGCCGGCCAGTATTTCGCTTGTGGAAGGGATATTTGTGATGTTGTTCCCGTGTGGGACGCAGTGTTCTGCCACTTACTTTTATAGAAAAAATAAGGGGTTGGCCGGCCCTTTTCCACTGGTGGAAGTCTATGACTTGGAATTCGGAGTGGCATTGGGAATATCGAAAAATCCGCTCCCAATATATCAAATCTATCCAAGTAGAAAGAATTCGGTAATCGGGTCGATTCGACTGAACTTACCGCGAGAATTGGTTAATGTTCCGGGCGCAATTAGCGATGTGAGACTGGATAACCATAAATTTATTATAAGTTATGTCGATCGCCACGGAGATGCGGTCACGTTCGTTTATCCAGTACGGAGAACTGATAAGGCGGACTAACTGAATTACACGAGGCGGAAAATCGATTGTTTCTGCGCCAGGTCATCTCAGATAGAAAATGTAAGTCCCTCCAATGGTGTGTGACTGTGAAACTACCTCATCGCCTACTGCTCGTCGGCCCACTGGCCTTACTCTCCATTTTGGCGGCTGCTGCGGATCCTGGTGTCTACCGGCCGGTTTTCAAGGACTACAAAGACTGGACACTGACCTGCGACAACGGTAAGCGCTGCTACGCCGACCACTATGGGGACGGCGCGACTGTACCGACCTTGCTCGTCATTCCCAGTGAGGATCATCCAGATCCTGGCGGCTGAATGACCGTTGGGGAGAGCGATCGGGAGAGCCATCTTATTCGGTATCCGAAGTCCCCGACCGAAGGCGATAGCAACTGGCCGGAGGACTGAACTGGCGCATGCAGACCGGCCCGCCCGGCAGAGCAAAAAGACACGCATTGCCGAGCGAGCGCAGGCGCAAGCGCCGATTGCTCAACCTACCCCACCATCACCTCCCCATACCGCTGCACATGAAAATCGCTATCCCCCAGCAGCGGGTCGATCATCGTCAGCCGCTTGAAGTAATCCCCAACCTCAAGTTCATCCGTCATCCCCATCCCGCCATGTAGTTGCACCGCCTGCTGGCCGACGAAGCGGCCGGCCTTGGCGACCACCACCTTGGCGCCGCTGAGCATGCGGCGGCGCTGCGCGGGATCGGTTTCGTCGAGCGCTTGCGCGGCGACATAGGCCATCGACAACGCCAGTTCCTTCTGCACCAGCATGTCGGCCATGCGGTGCTGCAGGGCCTGGAACGCGGCGAGCGGCTTGCCGAACTGCTGGCGCGTGCGCAGGTATTCGCCGGTGATCTCGATCAGCCTTTCCATCGCGCCGGCGGCTTCGGCGCATAGCGCGGCGATGCCGTGGTCGATGCCGTGCGTGAGCGCGGCCAGGCCGTTGCCTTCGCTGCCTACCAGCGCATCGGCGCCGACCGTGGCGTTCTGCAGCGTGAGGTCGGCGGCGCGCAGGCCGTCCATGGTGGGGTAGCCGCGCACGGTCAGGCCGGGCGCGTCCTTCGGCACCAGGAAGAGCGACAGTTCGTTGCTGCCGGCGATGCGCGCGCTGACCAGGAAGGCATCGGCGGCTTCGCCGTGCCAGGCGAGTGTCTTGGTGCCGTTGAGCTGGTAGCCGTCGCCCTTGCGCTCGGCGGCCGCGCGCGCGCTTTCGGGGCGGTAGCGGGTGGTGGGCTCCAGGTAGGCGAGGGTGACGATGCGCTCGCCGCTGGCGATGGCGGGTAGCCATTCTTCCTTCTGCGCCGCGCTGCCGTAGGCTGCCAGCACGGCGGTGGAGATGACCGCGGCGGGCGTGACCGGCTCGAGCACCAGGCCGCGGCCGAGTTCGCGCTGCACCACCAGCTGGCTGGCTGCGCTTTCGCCGAAGCCGCCGTACTCGGCTGGCACGGTCAGGCCGAGCACGCCCATCTCGGCCAGTTGGGCCCAGGTGGCACGGTCGAGGCTGGCGCCGTCGCGCGCGCTGGCGCGGCGCTTGGCGAAGGTGTATTCGGTATCGATGAAGCGGCGCAGGCTGTCCGCCAGCATCTGCTGCTCTTCGCTGTAATTGAAGTCCATGGCTGTGCTTGTTCCTTCTGTCCCGGCGTTCAGAAACCCAGGATCATCTTGGAGATGATGTTCTTCTGTACTTCGGTGGCGCCGCCGTAGATGGAGGTCTTGCGCATGTCGAAGTACGTGGAGGCGGCGGGCGCGGCCCAGTCCGGTGCGTGCTGCGGCATGTCCGCAGGCGTCTCGCCCGCTTCGAGCCAGCGAGGCGAGTACGGCCACGCGCTGGGGCCGGCCACTTCCATCTGCAGCATGGCCAGGTCCTGCTGGATTTCGGAGCCGCGGATCTTGACGATGGAGGCCTCGGGGCCGGGCTGGCCGGCGGACTGCGTGGCCACGCGCAGCAGCAGCATTTCCAGCGCCATGATGTCCATCTCGATGCGGGCGATCTTGTCGCGCATGCGCACGTCGTCGATCAGCGGCCGGCCGGCGCCGTCGGTGGACTGCGCCGCGTAGTGCTTGAGCTGGCGCAGTTCGCGGTTGCAGTGGCCGATGCCGGCGATGCCGGTGCGCTCGTGGCCGAGCAGGTACTTGGCGTAGGTCCAGCCGCGGTTCTCTTCGCCGAGCAGGTTGGCGGCCGGCACTTCCACGTCCTCGAACCACACTTCGTTGACGTCGTGGCCGCCGTCGAGCGTGACGATGGGGCGAACCGTCACGCCCGGCGTCTTCATGTCGATCAGCAGCATGGAGATGCCTTCCTGCGGCTTGACCTCGGAGTCGGTGCGCACCAGGCAGAAGATCCAGTCGGCGAAATGCGCCATCGTGGTCCAGGTCTTCTGGCCGTTGACGATGTAGCGGTCTCCCTTGCGCACGGCGCGCGTCTTGAGCGAAGCCAGGTCGGAGCCGGAGCCGGGCTCGGAATAGCCCTGGCACCAGAAGTCTTCCACCGTGGGGATGCGCGGCAGGAAGCGTTCCTGGTGCTCGGGGCTGGCGTACTTCATCAGCACCGGGCCGATCATGGTGAGGCCGAACGGCAGCAGGCGCGGCGCGCCGGCGCGGAAGGTCTCGATCTCGAAGATCAGGCGCTGCAGCGGGGTCCAGCCGGTGCCGCCCCATTGCCTGGGCCAGGTCGGCGCGCCCCAGCCTTGCGCGTGCAGCACGCGGTGCCAGCGCACGTAGTCGTCTTTCTCCACGCGCTGGTGCGCCAGCACCTTGTCGCGGATATCCGCCGGCAGGCTGGCCTGCACGAAACTCCGAACCTCTTCGCGGAACGATTGCTCCGCGGCGTTGAAACGCAAATCCATCTGCTTGTCCCCTCGGTTGGGAAGGCCGGCCGCGGGCCGCGCGCACATGCGCCACGGACCACGGTCGCCTCCGCGATACGGTGCTCCGATTCTATGGGGGGCAGGGGATTCGCTGGTTCCGCAATGGCAAAGCCGCTCTTCGGCCTGCCGGAAGCGTTCGGCCGCGCCGGGCCGCGCGCCGCCAAGGGTTTGCACCAGGGCGCGCACCTCCTGCGTCATGCCGGCGCTGCTCCCCGCCGTCCCGAACACGGCCTTAAACAAATCCAAATGGCGCCCCTGCGGCGCCTGACTCACACTGGCGCTGTTCCATCGCAGCAACATCACAATTAACGCCGAGGAGACAGGCGAATGTCACGCTGGACCACACGTTGCACCAGGCTGCTCGCGCTCTGCGGCTTGCTGGCGGCCACCGCAAGCGCGTTCGCGGCTTATCCGGACAAGCCGGTGCGCCTGGTCGTGCCCTTCCCGCCGGGCGGCGCCACCGACCTGCTGGCACGCGAGGTCAGCCATGCGCTGTCGGTGCGGCTGGGCCAGCCGGTGGTGATCGAGAACCGCCCCGGCGCGGGCGGCAATATCGCCGCGGTGTCGGTGGCGCGCGCGCCGGCCGACGGCTATACGCTGTTTTTCGGCACGTTCGGTTCGCTGGCCGTGAACAAGAGCCTGTACGACAAGCCGGGCTACGACCCGCTCAAGGATTTTGCGCCGGTAGCCTCGGTGGCCTACCTGCCCAATGTGCTGGTGGTGCATCCGTCGGTGCCCGCGCGCAACGTGGCCGAACTGATCGCGCTGGCCAAGCGCGAGCCCGGCAAGCTGAGCTACGGCTCGTTCGGCAACGGCTCGTCCTCGCACCTGGCGGGCGAGCTGTTTACCCACATGGCGGGCGTGCGCATCGACCACGTGCCGTACAAGGGCAGCGCCCCGGCCATGACCGACCTGATCGGCGGGCGCCTGACCATGATGTTCGACAGCATTTCCACCGCGCTGCCCTATGTGCGCGACGGCCGCGTGCGCGCGCTCGGCGTGACCACCGCGAAACCTTCGGACCAGTTGCCGGGCGTGCCAACGCTGGCCGCCGCGGGCGTGCCCGGCTACGAGCTGACCGCCTGGTTCGGCGTGGCCGCGCCGGCCAATACGCCGCCGGCCGTGGTCGACCGCCTCAACGCCGAGATCGTGGCCGCGCTGGCGCAGCCCGAGCTGGCCGCGCGCCTCGCGGCGCAGGGCACGGTGCCGTTTCCGTCCACGCCGGCGCAGTTCGGCTCATATATGCGCAGTCAGTACCAGAAGTGGGATGGCCTGATCAAGTCGGCCGGCATCCACCTCGACCAATAAGCTTGTCCGCAGCCGGTGTCCTTCGGGCACCGGCTTCCCTTTCGTCAGCTTCATCCGCATTACATCGCCCGCATCATGTCTTCCTTCCGCCCCGAGTTCATCCACGACATCCCGAAACACTGGGCCGAGCGCTCGCCTGATTCGCCCTGCCTGTACGAGAGCGACGGGATCCTGAGCTATGGCGCGCTGTGGCAGCGCATCGCCACCGCGCGCGACTGGCTGGCCGCGCAGGGCGTGGGCCAGGGCGACCGCGTGATGGTGGTGGGCGAGAACTGCACCGAGATGGTGGTGATGCTGTTTGCCTGCAGCGCGCTGCACGCGTGGCCGATCCAGGTCAACGCGCGGCTTTCCCCGCGCGAGATCGACGGCATCCGTGACCATGCCGAGCCGCTGCTGACCTTCTTCACCAACCACGTGTCCGACGTAGCAGCCGCGCACGCCGCACGGCTCGGCGCGCAGCCCTCGGACTGCGCCGCGCTCGATCCGCGCTTCGCCGTGCTGCGCGCCGCGCGGGCGCCGCAGCGCGTGGATGCCGCACAGGCGCGCGACATCGCCACGCTGATCTACACTTCCGGCACCACCGGCGCCCCCAAGGGCGTGATGGTGCCGCATGCCGGCCTCACCATCTTCGCGCGCATCTCGGCGACCTCGCGCGACCTGGGCCCGGACGATATCGCCTATGGCGCGCTGCCGCTGTCGCACATCTTCGGCATTGCCACGGTGCTGATGGCCACGCTCTACGCCGGCGCCAGCCTGGTGATGCGCCCGCGCTTCGACGCGGCCGACGTGTTCACGGCGCTGGAGTCGCCCGGCCTCACCATGCTGCAGGGCGTGCCGACCATGTTCACGCGCATCATGGCGCTGGCGCGCGAGTCGTCGGCCAGGACCGGCAAGAACGGCGCCACCGCGTTCCCGCGCCTGCGCTACCTCTATACCGGCGGTGCGCCGCTGGACCCCACCCTCAAGAGCGACACCGAGGCGTGGTTCGGCCAGCCGCTGCACCACGGCTACGGCATCACCGAGTACGCCGGCTCCTTGTTCATCACGCGCAAGGATGCACCGCGCACCGACTGCTCGGCCGGCTATATCGTCGAGGGCGTGGAGATCGCCATCACCAGCGAGCAGGGCCAGCCGATGCCCCCCGGCGAGCGTGGCCAGATCCGCGTGCGCGGTCCCGGCGTGATGCGCGGCTACTTCCGCAACGAAGAACAGACCGCGGAGGCGCTGTTGCCGGGCGGCTGGCTCAATACCGGCGATCTTGGCTTCCTCGCTCCGGATGGCGCGCTGTTCATCGTCGGCCGTTCGAAGGACCTGATCATCCGCTCGGGCTTCAATGTGTATCCGATCGAGGTGGAGTCCGTCATCAATGCCTTCCCCGGCGTGCGCCAGTCCGCCGTGGTCGGGCGCCAGGCGGCCGACGGCAACGAAGACGTGGTGGCCTTCATCGAAACCCAGCCCGGTGCCCGCATCGACATGCCCGCGCTGGAAGCCTACCTGCGCGAAAGCCTGGCGCCGTACAAGCGCCCCGCGCAGATCCGCGTGATCGAAACCATCCCCACCACCGCCAGCGGCAAGTTGCTCAAGCAGCCGCTGCGCGCGCTGGTGGATGGCAGCGCCGCGGCTGCCTGACGCCCGGCAGCGCTTCGCCACGGGTCGAAGCGCACGTGTACCGGAGCGCGCATGGCGCGGCCCGGCGACAAACACAATAAGGAGGAGATGCAAATGAAACGATGGATGATGGCCGGCCTGCTGCTGGCCGCGGTGCAAGGCGCCGCATGGGCCGACGCCTACCCGGCGCGCCCGGTGAAGCTGATCGTGGGCTACGCGCCTGGCGGCCCGGTCGATACCGCTGCGCGCATCTATGCCGATTACCTGGGCCGCGCGCTCAAGCAGCCGGTGGTGGTGGACAACCGCGCCGGCGCCAGCGGCGCCATCGCCGCCGACCTGACGGCCCGGGCGGCGCCGGACGGCTATACGCTGTACTTCGTGGCCAGCCCCACCATGACCATGACGCCGCTGATCCAGAAGTCGGTGAACTTCAACCCGACCAAGGACTTCAGCTACATCGGCCTGATCACCGACTACACGAACGTCCTGCTGATCAACAAGGAATTCCCCGCCAAGGACGTGGGCGAGCTGGTGGACTATGCGCGCAAGCACCCGGACGGTGTCAGCTTCGGCTCGGCCGGCGTGGGCGCGTCCAATCACCTGTCGGCCGAGCTGCTGGCGCAGATGGGCGGCGTAAAGATGCTGCACGTGCCGTACAAGGGCAATTCGCCGGCCATGGCCGACGTGGTCGGTGGCAAGGTGACCTTCATGTTCGACATCACCGGCACCGCCATCGGTCACATCCAGGGCGGCAAGGTGCGCGCGCTGGCGGTGACGTCCAAGGGCCGCAACGCCGCGCTGCCCAATGTGCCAACCATGATCGAGTCCGGCATGAAGAACTACGATCTCACCGGCTGGTACGCGCTGGTGGGCCCGCAGAAGCTGCCCGCCGACGTGGTGGACAAGCTGGTCAAGGCGCAGAAGGCGATCGGTGACGATCGTGCGTTCCAGCAGCGCATGACGCAGGGCGGATACGACCTGAACATCACCGGTCCCAAGCCGCTGGCCGACCGCATCCAGAAGGAACTGGCCTTGTGGGGCGGCGTGGTCAAGACGGCGAAGATCCAGGTGGAATGACGATGCGCTGAGTGCGCAGGCTTCGCAGGTAGAAATCGCGGCTCGCACGGGCCGCGATTTTTTTTTGCCGACAAGGCCCGTATTGGAGAAGGGGAGAAAGGGGGACGGGACGAAGGGGCGAGGGTGGCGAACCTTGGCTCCCCGCTCCCGCAAGCGGGAGAAGGGAACAAGCATGTGGGCGGCTACCCGCCACCCGGCACGATCAACCCGCCGGCGCCCGCTTGCGCAACAGATAGCGCTGCGTGCCGTCCAGCACCAGCACGCCATGCTGGTTGTGCACGGTGGAGCGCAGCGTCAGCACGCCGGTGCTCCGGTTGGGAGCCAGCTCGGCGACCTCCAGCGTGCTGTACAAGGTATCCCCCACGAAGACGGGATGCAGGAAGCGGCTGCTCTGGTCGATGAAGCCCTTGAGCGACTCCTCCACCATATGCGGAAACAAGCCGGCGCCGGCCGCCGTCTGGATCAGCACCTGGTAGCCGTGCGCCAGCATGTGCGGCATGCCGTGCGCGCGGCAGTACTCGGCATCGTAGTGCACCGGGTGGTTGTCTCCGCTGGCGAGCTGGAAGGCTGCGAAGAGGGCCTCGGTCATGGTGCGCGAAGGCAGCACGAAGCGTTCGCCGGGGACGAAGTCCTCGAAGTAGCGCTGTTCGCACATGCGGTGGCTGCGCGGATCGAATGGCGTGTCGGTGGTGATGCTGGTGCTGCTGGTGCTGCCGGTGCCTTTGGCAGCGGCATCGGCGCGCGCGCCGGGATTCATGGACATGGTTCAGGGTTCCTGGATATGGGCGGCTTGTGCCACCTTGCGCCATTTGGCGAGTTCCGTTTCGAGGTGCCCGGCGAGCGCTTGCGGGCTGGGGTCGGCTTCAAGCAGCAGGCCCATCTCGTAGGCGCGCTGGCGCAGTTGCGGGTCGGCCAGCGCCGCGCGCAGCGCGCGGTTGAGTTGTTCCACCCGCGCCGGCGGCGTGCCGGCGGGGACGAAGGCGCCATTCCATGTGTAGGCCTCGTAGCCGGGCACGGCTTCGGCCACGGCCGGAACGCCCGGGGTCTGGGGCAGGCGTGCCTTCATGGTGGTGGCGATCAGCCGCACCGTGCCGGCCTTGGCCTGGGCGAGGCCGGTAGGGGCGCTGTCGATCATGTAGCCGATCTGGCCGCCGATCAGGTCGGTCATGGCCGGGCCCGTGCCCCGATAGGGCACGTGGGTGGTTTGCAGGCCGGCCATCTGGTCCAGCAGCACGGACGCAAGGTGGGGCGCGCTGCCATTGCCGGCCGAGCCGTAGTTCACCATGCCGGGATGCTGCTTCACGTAGGCGACGAATTCCGCCAGGTTGCGCGCCGGGAATGCCTGCGTGACCAGCAGCACCAGGGGCGCCCTCGCGGCCAGTCCCACCGGCGTGAAGTCCCGCGTGGTGCGGTACGGCAGGTGCGGCACGATGCTGTCGTTGACGGCGTGCGCCACCGTGGTCAGCAGCACCGTGTAGCCATCCGGCCTGGCCTTCGCCACATAGTCCGTGCCTACCACGGTGCCCGCGCCGGTACGATTTTCCACCACCATCGGCTTGCCGAGCTTCTGCCCCCAATGCTCGGCGAGCACGCGGGCGAAGGCGTCGGTGGGACCGCCCGCGGCATAGGGCACGACCAGGCGCAACGGCTGGGTCGGGAAGTCTTGCTGCCCCCAGGCGGTGCCGGCCGGCGCCAGGCCAAGCGCCGGCGCTGCCAGCGCGCAGAGCGCGGCGAGGCATTTGCGGCGCAGTGGCCGGGCTGTCGCAGTCGCTGCGCAACGAGGTTGTGTCGGGTGTCTGCGCATAGTCATTCTGCCTTGATGCCAAGTCGCTCGACCAGCGCCTTTTCCTGCGCGATCTGCTGCATGGCAAAGCGTGTGTAGCCGGCACTGTCCAGGTACATCAGGTCCTGGTCCTGCTGCTTGAGCGCGGCGAGGTGCAGCGGGTCTTCGGCCGCGCGGCGCAGCGCGTCCTGCAGGATGCGCACCACCTGAGGGTCCATTCCCTTCGGGCCGGCCACGCCATAGGGCGAGTTGGAGACCATGTCGTAGCCGAGCTCGCGCAGCGTGGGCGCGTCCGGCCAGCGTGGCGAGCGTTGCGCGGTCCACAGGTTGAGCCAGCGCAGCTTGCCGGCATCGACCAGGGTGCCGGCGGCACTGCCTGCCGCGCAGAGCTGTACATGGTTCCCCATGAGTGAGTTGAGGCAGTCGGCATCGCCCTTGAACGGCACGTGGTTGACCGTGAGGTTCTCCCTGGTCGTCAGCTCGATCATGGTGATGTGCGGCGAGCTGAACTGGCCGGGCGAGCCGTAGCTGACGTTGCCCGGGCGGGCCCGCGCGGCAGCAAGGAAATCAGGCCAGCTCTTCCATGGCGAGTCGGCACGCACCACCACGCCGAAGGTGTAGCCGGTGATGCGGGACAGGTAGGTGAAATCGCGCGCCGGATCGAAGGCGGTCTTCTGGATGAAGGGCTGGCGGAACACCGTCACCGGCATCATCGACAAGGTGTAGCCATCCGGCCTGGCCTGGCGCAGCGCGAGCGCGCCCATGGTGCCGGCCCCGCCGGGCTTGTTTTCCACCACCACGCTCTGGCCCAGCGATTTCTGCAGCGCCGCGGCGAACCGGCGCACCACCACGTCGGTGGTGCCGCCCGGCGCGTAGGGCACGATCAGGGTGACCGGGCGGGTGGGGTAGCCGGGACTCTGCTGCGCCTGCGCGGCGGTGACCCCGCACAGGGCAACGATGGCGTGAACGGCGGCGCAGGCGATGCGCCGGCCGCTGCGGAATGCGTGCATGGGAAGTCTCCTTTGTTGTTTTCCCCGCCAGCTCCCGTTGTTGTTTTCTGCGTGGGTACCGGCGTCCTGCCTGTACAGCACGTGTCCGTCAGTTCTCCACCACGGCCCACGCCTCCATCGACTGGCCGCCGGCATCGTCGCCAGTCCAGAGCACGATCTTGCCCGGCGTGGCCGCATCGGGCACGCCGCCCACCGTCACGGTGTCGTGGTCGAACAGCGGCGCCAGCCCGCGGAAGCCGAAGCGGCGCACCCTGTCCGCCGGCATTTCGCGCGCCACCAGGTCGAGCGCGAGCACGGCCTGCAGCGGGCCGTGCACCACCAGGCCGGGATAGCCTTCCACGTCGCGCACGTAGTCGTGGTCGTAGTGGATGCGATGGCCGTTGAAGGTGAGCGCCGAGAAGCGGAACAGCATGACCGGATCTGCGTGCAGCTGGCGCTGCCACTTTGCCTGGTGCGCGAGGCGCGGTCGCGGCGGCAGCGGCTCGCCGGGCTCGGGCATGGCGCGATAGACCAGGTCGTGGCGCTCGTTCAGCGCGACTTCGCCGTCGACGCTCAGCACGTGCTCCACGGTGACGAACCACAGCTCGCCGCTGCGGCCCGTCTTGTATTCCACGTTGCGCACGGTGGAGGTGCGCGTGACGGTATCGCCCACGCGTAGCGGGCGCTTGAACTCGAGTTCGCCGCCGGCCCACATGCGGCGCGGCAGCGGCATCGGCGGCATGAAGCCGCCGAGCGCGGGATGGCCATCCTGGCCCAGCTCGCGCTGCGGCGCGCGCGGCAGGAAATACAGCCAGTGCCACAGGGGCGGCAGCGGGCCGCGCACGAGCGCGTCGCCGTCCAGGTCGAGGGTGGCGGCGAGCCCGGTCACGGGTTCGGGAGCAAGGGTCTCGGTGCGGCTTTCACTGCGGCCGATCCAGGTACGCAGGTGTTCGAGCTGGGTCATGACGGGTTGGCTTGCTGGGCTTCGGGGTGGCCGGCGAGCGCGAGGATGCGCCGGGCTTGTTCGATAACGGGGCGGTCGACCATCTTGCCGTCGACCTGCACGGCATGGCTGCCGCCGGCGGTGGCGGCCAGCACGCGCTGCGCCCAGTCGAGCTGTTGCGCGGTGGGCAGGAAGCCCGTGCGCACGGCGGCGAGCTGGGCCGGGTGGATGCACAGCTTGGCGGCAAAGCCCAGCGCGCGCGCGTGGGCCACGTCGTCGGCCAGCACGGCTTCGTCCTTGAGCGCGGTGGTGACGCCGTCCACGGGCGGCGGCAGGCCGGCCACGCGCGAGGCCAGCACGATGCGCGAGCGCGCCATCAGCAGCGCCTCGCGGGTGTGGGCGCAGCCCAGGTCCACGGCGAAATCGAGCGAGCCGAAGGCCAGGCGCGACACGCCCGGCGCGCTGGCCACCGCATCGATGTCATGCAGGCCGCGCGCGCTTTCGATGATCGCCACCACGCGGCCCTGCGGATTGACCTGGGCCAGCGCCTGGGCGATCTCGCCGAGCGCGACCGCGTCCTCGGCCTTGGGCACCAGCAGGCCGGCCAGCGGCGCGTCGGGCGGCAGCGCGCGCAGCCAGTCCATGTCGGCCGCGAAGGCCGGCGAACTGGTGTCGTTGATGCGCACATAAGCCTGCGACTGCGCGCCGCGCGCGAGCAGCCAGGCGGCGATGGCGGTGCGCGCGGCGGGCTTGGCGTCCGGGTGCACGGCATCCTCGAGATCGAGGATCAGCGCATCGGGCGCGGCCGCCGCGGCCTTGTCGAAGCGTTCGGGCCGGTCGCCCGGCACGAACAGGTAGGTGATGGCGGTGGAAGCGTTGGATGCAGTGGACATGATGGCTCTCGAACGTTAGCGCGCGCCGGGCAGCCAGTCGTTGACGTTGGCCTGTTTCTCCAGCGCCCATACGCGGGCGATGATGGCGCGCATCTCGGCTTCGCTGCCGCCGTGGCGGAAGGCGCCCAGCTGCACCGCCTTGGCTTCCAGTTCCGGACGCGACAGCGTGTTGCCGGGGTCTCCCTTGGGCACGTCCACGCGCGCGCCCAGCGTGCGGCCGTCGGTGGTCCTGACGGTGACGCGGCCGATCCACTGGCGCGGATAGGCGGCGTTGATCTCGTCGTCGAGTTCCATCTCCACCTTGTCGCGGAAGGCCGCCACCTGCGCATCCTGCAGCGCATGGTCCTCGAACTCGCCGAGGCCGGCGTGCGCGTGCACCGCGACCAGCCCAAGCACCGTGCCCATCGAGAACTTGGCCTGGTGGATGGTCCTGGGATCGGTGACCGGGCCGAGCACGTCGATCGCGCCCTGGTGCACATGCGCGGTCACGGCGGCGATCTGGTCCGCGCGGACCTGGTCGCGCAGCATCAGCGCCTTGAGCGCGTCGGCCGCCGGGTGCGTGTGGCGGCACGAGGCGAAGAACTTGAACGAGGTCTCGGCGGTGGCCCAGCGCGTGCCCAGGCCATCGGTGAGCGCCGCCGGGTTGGCATCGCTCGACATGCCCGCCGCCATGCCCTGCGCGCCTTCCAGGATGCGCTTCGCGCCGGTGAAGCCAGCGCGCGCGATCCAGGCCGACATCAGCCCGTCCGCCGCGGCCTTGGCCGTGTGCAACTGCTTGGAATCCGCCGCGTCGCGCAGGAATTCCCACAGGCCGGCGGCTTGCGTGCCGGCCGAACCCAGTGCCTGGTTGATGCCTTCGGCGTCCATGCCGTAGAGCTTGGCCACCGCCGCGGCCGCCGCCAGCGTGCCCACCGTGCCGGTGGTATGGAACACGCGGTAGTGCGAGCGGCCCATGAATTCGCCAATGCGGATGCCGGCCTCGTAGCCGGCGATGGACGCCAGCAGCACGTCCGCGCCGCTCTTGCCCTCCGCCTGCGCGGCGGCGATCACCGCCGGGAACACCACCGCGGCCGGGTGCAGCACGGAGCCGTTATGCACGTCGTCCTGCTCCACCACGTGCGAAGACGCGCCGTTGATCAGCGCGGCAAAGTACGGCGAGGTGCGGCGGCGGTCCACGAAGACCTCGGACGGGCCCTGCTGCGGGCCCATCGCCGCGACGAACTCCTGCAGCTTGCGCACCGCGGGCGCATCCTTGCCGGCGATCGCAGAGGCGATCCAGTCGAGGAAGAGGTCCTTGGTCTTTTCCACGACCTCCGCCGGCACGTCGGCCAGGGTGAAGCGGGCCAGGAAGTCGCAGAGCTGGCGGGTCGGATAATTGTTCGTGTCGGATTGCTGGGTCATCTTCTTGCTCTGGTTCGTTTGTCCTGCAGTTCCTCGCTTGGGGCTCGCAGCTTCTGGTGGAGGCTGGTGCTTCAAAGTCAAGGGCTTCAAATTCAAAGTCAACTTCAAAGTCAAAGGCTTTCGCTCCCCCGGAGCGACCTGCCTTCTTTTTTCCGAAAAGAAAGTAGGCAAAGAAAGCGGACTGCCTGGCCGGCAGGGGCAGAGCCGAACAGGGTTGCGGAGGCTGTCGGTTTCGTCGTGGGGTTCGTGGTTGTGCTGGAATTCTGCCGTTTCCGGCTCGGGCGGCCACGACATAGGACCCTCGTGTTTTCGTGGTGGGCGGCTGGTGTCTGCGGTACTCTCACACGGGAGCCACCGCACCCACCACGAAACCAGTGCCGCCTCTATGACGTGTCCATTCGCGCCGGTCGCGGCAGCAGCTTGAATCACCCGGGCCACCGCCATCATGCAGCGGCGCCGCGAATCGGACACCTCCAGTGGTGTCGCCATGGTCCGCGCCGGTAGCGTCAGCAGCCTGATCGAAGCCAACGCCCCCACCACGAAACCACCATCAAAGCTGAAGTCTGAGCGCCCAGCCTTCTGCAAGAATCGCTTTCTTTTGGTTACTTTTCTTTTCGAGAAAAGAAAAGTGACACTTACATGTGTGCGAACGGGCTACCAAGCCCAAGCCGCCAGGCCCACAGTCGCAAGCAGACTTCCACGCGCATACCCAAATTCAAACCACCTTCCGCTCCCTCAATTCAGCAATCCTCCCCTCCGAATACCCCAGCTCAGAAAGAATATCTCCACTATGCGCGCCAAGCGCCGGCACATCCCCCATCACCGGCTCCACGCCAGACAGGTTGGCCGGCGGCAACAACGCCCCGATCATCCCGCCCGGGCTGCTCACTTCCCGCCAGCGTCCGCGCGCGGCGAGCTGCGGATGATTCCAGACGGCCTCGATATCGTTCATCGGCGCGTTGGCGATCTGCGCCTGGTCGAGCAGCGCTTCCACCTGCGTCACCGTCATCGGCGCGAAGCGGGTCTCGATCAGCGCGGTCAGCTCGGCCCGGTTCTTCACGCGCCCCGAGTTGGAGGAGAAGCGCGCGTCCTTGAGCAGTTCGGGCTGGCCCAGCACCTTTTCGCAGAAGGCCTGCCATTCGCGTTCGTTCTGCAGGCCGAAGATCACGCTGCCGCCGTCGCCGGTGCGATGCACGCCGTAGGGCGCGATGGCCGGATGCGAGGCACCGAAGCGGGCCGGCGCCTTGCCGCCGTAGTGGCCGAAGTACAGCGCGTAGTTCATCCACTCGGTCAGCGCTTCGAGCATGGTGACCTCCACGCGCAGGCCGGTGCCGGTGCACCCGCGCTGCAGCAGCGCGGAGAGGATGCCGGTGTAGGCGTACATGCCGGCCGCGATGTCGGCGATGGAGATGCCGGCGCGCGAGGGTTCGTCGGCGCTGCCGGTGATGCCGATCAGGCCGGCCGCGGCCTGGATCAGCAGGTCGTAGGCTTTCTTGTCGCGGTAGGGGCCGGCATCGCCGTAGCCGGAGATGTCGCACACGATCAGCTTGTCGTAGCGGGCATGCAGCGTATCGAAATCCAGCCCCATGCGCGCGGCGGCGCCGGGGGCGAGATTCTGCACCAGCACGTCGGCGTCGGCCAGCAAGCGGTGCAGCACGGTCTGCGCTTCCTCGTCCTTGAGATCGAGCGTGAGGCTTTCCTTGCCGCGGTTGAGCCAGACGAAGTGCGAGGCCTGGCCGTTGACGGTCTCGTCGTAGCCGCGCGCGAAATCGCCCACGCCGGGGCGCTCCACCTTGATCACGCGTGCGCCGAGATCGGCCAGCTGGCGCGTGGCGAAGGGCGCGGCCACGGCGTGCTCGAGCGAGACCACGCGGATGCCGTCGAGCGGGCGGATGCCCGGGTGCGATGCGAACATGTGCGCGGCCCTCAGAACGAACGCGGCAGCTCGAGCACGTGCTCGGCCACATAGGACAGGATCAGGTTGGTCGAGATCGGCGCGACCTGGTACAGGCGGGTTTCGCGGAACTTGCGCTCGATGTCGTACTCGGCGGCAAAGCCGAAGCCGCCGTGGGTCTGCAGGCAGACGTTGGCCGCTTCCCAGGAGGCATCGGCGGCCAGCAGCTTGGAGATATTGGCTTCCTTGCCGCAGGCCTTGCCGGCGTCGAACAGGGCAGCTGCCTTGTAGCGCATCAGGCTGGCGGCCTCCACGTTGACGTAGGCGCGCGCGATCGGGAACTGCACGCCCTGGTTCTGGCCGATCGGGCGGTCGAACACGATGCGGTCGCGCGCATAGTTGCTGGCGCGCTCGATGAACCAGTAGCCGTCGCCGATGCACTCGGCGGCGATCAGGATGCGCTCGGCGTTGAGGCCGTCGAGGATGTACTTGAGCCCCTTGCCTTCCTCGCCGATCAGGTTCTCGGCCGGGATCTCCAGGTTGTCGAAGAACAGCTCGTTGGTCTCGTGGTTGACCATATTGCGGATGGGGCGCACGGTCAGCCCCTTGCCGATGGCTTCACGCAGGTCCACCACGAACACCGACAGGCCCTCGGACTTGCGCTTGACCTGGTCCAGCGGCGTGGTGCGCGCCAGCAGCAGCATCAGGTCGGAGTGCTGCACGCGCGAGATCCACACCTTCTGGCCGTTGATGACGTAGCGGTCGCCCTTCTTCTCGGCGGTGGTCTTGAGCTTGGTGGTGTCGGTGCCGGTGGTCGGCTCGGTCACGGCCATCGACTGCATGCGCAGCTCGCCCGAGGCGATGCCGGGCAGCCAGCGCTGCTTCTGCGCTTCCGAGCCGTGGCGCAAGAGGCAGCCCATCACGTACATCTGGCCGTGGCAGGCGCCGGAATTGCCGCCATTGCGGTTGATTTCCTCCATGATCACGGAGGCCGCGGTCAGCGGCAGGCCGGAGCCGCCGAATTCCTCGGGAATCAGGGCCGACAGCCAGCCGGCCTTGGTCAGCGCCTGCACGAATTCTTCCGGGAAGGCGTTCTGTTCTTCCACGCGCTGCCAGTAGGCGGAATCGAAACCCGTGCATAGCGCACGCACGGCTTCACGGATATCGGGATACGGCTGGTCGTGCGTCTGCTCTGCGAACATGAAAAAGGCCCCGTTATTGGATTTAGCTTGCGGCCATTATTCCCGAGCCCCTCCCGCGCCGAAATTCGGATTTGCGAAAGAGCGGCTTAGCGCCCCCGGAAGCGCGCCCGGCGGGGAGCGCGCAAAGCGGTGCGGCATCGGCGCGGGACCGGACCGGGGCGGCGACCGGGACTGGAGAGGCGCCGGCACCACCCCTCGCGGCGCGCTTGCTGCCACATCCAGAGACTCCGGCTCCCTTCCGGGCGGCCTTGCCCACCCTTAGGGAAATCCGTATTGCCGTTGCGCCGCTTTGCCGCCACGCTTGCTGCACAAACAAGAAAGGCCGGCGCGGCCGTCCCCGGACCGGCGCGGCGAAGGACGACCAGTCCGCGAACGCGCCGGAAGGACCGGCCGGATACCTCAACACGATGGAGGCAGAGACAATGGCAAGCTACAAGGCGCAGGGGTCGCGACAAAGGCAGCAGACCGGCGGCAGGCAAGCAAGGACAGCCGGGCAGGCGCCCTGGCGCTGGATGGCGCTCGCCGCGCTGGGCACGGCGGCGGCACTGGCGCTGCCGTCCGGAGCGCGCGCCGCCGACGCCTATCCCGCCAGGCCGGTCACGATGGTGGTACCGTTCGCCGCGGGCGGCCCGACCGACGTGGTGGCGCGCACGCTGGCGGCGGCGATGTCGAAGAACCTGGGCCAGAGCGTGGTGGTGGAAAACCGGCTCGGCGCCGGTGGCACCGTCTCCGCCGCCTACGTGGCCAAGGCCGCGCCGGACGGCTACACCATCCTGATCCATCACAACGGCATGGCCACCGCGCCGGCGCTATACAGCAAGCTGTCCTACAAGCCGCTGACGGATTTCAGTTTCGTCGGGCAGGTGGCCGACGTACCGATGACCCTGCTGGGCCGCCACGACCTGCCGCCCAAGACCATGCCTGATCTGGTGGCCTACATCCGCCAGAACCAGGGCAAGCTCAACCTGGCCAATGCCGGCCTGGGCGCGGTCTCGCAGTTGTGCGGGATGCTGTTCCAGAAGGCCATCGGCGTGGACCTGACCGCCATTCCCTGCCAGGGCACGGCACCCGCGATGACGGCCTTGCTGGGCGGCCAGGTCGACATCCTGTGCGACCAGACTACCCAGACCCTGCCGCATATCAAGGCCGACAAGGTCAAGCTCTACGGCGTGACCACCACCCAGCGCATCAAGTCGCTGCCGGGCGCGCCCACGCTCGCCGAAGGCGGACTCAAGGGCTTCGAGGTCAAGGTCTGGCACGGCGTCTACGCGCCACGCGGCACGCCGCCGGCCGTGATCGACCGGCTCAACGTGGCGCTGCGCGCCGGTCTCAGGGACCCCGCGGTGGCCGCCCGCCTGGCTGATCTGGGCGCGGAGATCGTGCCCGAGGACAAGCAGACGCCGGAAGGCCTGCGCACCTGGCTGCAGGCCGAGATCGAGAAATGGTCGCCGATCATCAAGGCGGCGGGCGTGCAGGCGGACTGAACCTGGCGGCGGCGGGCGTGGCGGCGCGGTAAGATCCGCTGCGGGGCGGCGAGGCTGGTGGCAAGGCAGGGTGCGTATTGCGCGCGCATTGCCGGCACCGCTTGCCGCCTGTTCCCGCAATCGTTCTCCAGGAGCCCATCGTGTTCGAACGCGTCAGGCAGGATTTCGCCGGCCTTGCCACCCGCGCCGAGTTTCACTCGCTGCGCCTGATCCGGGAGAGCGGCGAGGTTTGCACGCTGCGGCGCGGCGTGGCCGAGCCGCCTTCGCTGACGCGCGACGTGGGCGCGATGCTGACGGTGCGCCTGGGCGGCGTGGAGGCGTATGCCGCCACCAGCGATATCAGCGCTGCCGGCCTGCAGCGGGCGCTCGACAGCGCGGGCGAGCTGGCGCAGCGCATCGCCGCGCACGGGCTGGTGGACATGCGCGGCCTGCCGGCGCCGCAAGGCAGCGCGCGCTACGCGTCGCCGGGCGCGGACGGCGCCTTTCCCGGCCTGGCCGAACGCTTCGCGCTGCTGGCCGAGGTGAGTGCCGGCGTGCCCGCGGACGCGCGCATCGTCAACCACGTGGCCTACCTCTCGCACCAGTTCCAGGAGCAGCTCTATCTGAACAGCGCCGGTGCCGAGCAATGGCAGGCACAGCGCTTCGTCTATCCCGGCATCAGCGTAACCGCCTTCGACGGCAGCGACAGCCAGACGCGCACCTTCGGCGGCTTCGGCAGCGGCCAGCAGGGCGGCTTCGAGGTGGTCGGGCGGCTCGGCTTTGCCGGTGCCGCGCCACGCGTGGCGGACGAGGCCCTGCAGTTGCTGCTGGCGCCCAATGCCCCCACCGGTCTCACCGACCTGCTGCTGATGCCTGACCAGATGATGCTGCAGATCCACGAATCGGTCGGCCACCCGCTGGAGCTGGACCGCATTCTCGGTGACGAGCGCAACTACGCCGGCACCAGCTTTATCAGGCTGGAGGACTTCGGCCATTACCAGTACGGCTCGCCGCTGCTCAACATCAGCTTCGATCCGGGCATTCCGGAGGAGCTGGGCAGCTACGGGCACGACGACGACGGCCAGCCGGCAAGCAAGGCTTTCCTGATTCGCGACGGCATCCTGCAGCGCCCGCTGGGCGGCGCGCTCTCGCAGTTCCGCAGCGGCCTGCCGGGCGTGGCCAACAGCCGCGCCAGCGGCTGGAACCGCCCGCCCATCGACCGCATGGCCAATCTCAACCTCGAACCCGGCGACCGTACGCTGGCCCAGCTGGTGGGCGGCATCGAGCGCGGCGTGCTGATGGCCACCAACCGCTCCTGGTCCATCGACGACGCGCGCAACAAGTTCCAGTTCGGTTGCGAGTGGGGCCGCCTGATCGAGGACGGCGAGCTCAGGGGCGTGGTCAAGAATCCCAACTACCGCGGCGTCTCGGCCAATTTCTGGCGCAGCCTCGCCGCGGTCGGCGATGCCGGCACCTTCGAGGTCCACGGCACGCCATATTGCGGCAAGGGCGAGCCCAACCAGATCGTGCGAGTGGGGCATGCCTCGCCGGCCTGCGTGTTCCGGCAGGTCGAAGTCTTCGGGGGAGCCGCGTGATGAGAGAGGTGCAATCCCCGCAATCCATGTTCGCGGCGCTGGCCGACGACATGCGCGCCGCGCTGGCGCCGGGCGAGGCGTTCACGCTGTGGTACAGCGCGGAGTCCTCGGAATTCATCCGCTTCAACCGGGCAAAGGTGCGCCAGGCCGGGCGCGTGACGCAGGCCACCGCGTGCCTGCGGCTGATCCGCGACGAGCGCCACGCCAAGAGCTGGATCGCGCTATCCGGCGATCCGGCGGCCGACCGCGCGCGCCTGGCCGAGGGCCTGCGCCAGTTGCGCGAAGCGCTCGCCCAGTTGCAGCCCGATCCCTACCTGACGCTGGAGCGCGAGCCCTGGCAGCGCAGCTTCGCCGACGAGGCCGCGCCGCCGGACACGGGCCATGTGCTGGCCCGGATCGACGAGGCGGCGCGCGGGCTGGACCTGGTCGGCATCTACGCCGCCGGTCCCCTCTACCGCGGCTTCGCCAGCAGCTTCGGCGCCTTCGGCTGGCACGCCGCGCAGGCCTTTCACTTCGACTGGAGCCTGTTCCACGCCAACGGCCAGGCGGTCAAGGCCGACTATGCCGGCAACCGCTGGGACGACGATGAATTCGCCGGCCGCTTCGCCGCGGCGCGCGCCCAGCTGGAGCACCTCGGCAAGCCGGCACGCACGCTTGCCCCTGGCGACTACCGCGCTTACCTGGCGCCCGCGGCGCTGGACGAAGTGCTGGGCATGCTGAGCTGGGGCGGTTTTTCCGCGCGCTCGCTGGCGCAGAAAGAAAGCCCGTTGCAGCGCCTCTACGACGGGGCGGCGCAGCTGAGCGGGATGGTCGACATGGACGAGCGCGCCAGCGGCGCGCTGGCCCCGGCCTTCGGCCCCGAGGGCATTCCGCGCAGCGACGCCGCGCTGGTGCGCGCCGGCCTGCCGGGGGCGCGGCTGGTCTACCCGCGCAGTGCGCGCGAGTACGGCCTGGAGGTCAATTGCGCGGATGCCGGCGAGGCGCCGCATGCGCTCGCGCTCGGGGCCGGCACGCTGGCGCAGGCCGATGCGCTGGCCGCGCTCGGCACCGGGCTCTATATCGGCAATCTCTGGTATCTCAACTGGTCAGACGCGCCGGCCGGGCGCATGACCGGCATGACCCGCTTCGCCACCTTTTGGGTGGAAGACGGCCGCATCCAGGCGCCGCTGGGCACGATGCGCTTCGACGACAGCATCTACGGATTCCTGGGGGACCATCTCGAAGCGCTCACCCGCGAGCGCCAGTTGCGCGTGTCGAGCGGCACGTATGGCGAGCGGCAGACCGATTCGAGTCTGTTGCCGGGGGCGCTGACGGGAAGGCTGAGGCTGACGCTCTGATGACGGGGGCTTGAGGCCTGCTGCGCGGGCGGCCGCGCGCCTCGTGAACGCGGCGCCGGAACGACCGGGGGCGCGATCCCTTACACCGGCTCCTGCGCCGCGTCCTTCAGATACTGCACCAGGGTCTCGGCGAACTGCGGCAGCTCGCGCCCGGGGCGGCGCACCAGCCGCAGGTCGCGCTTGGCCCATTCATCCTCCAGCGGGATAAAGCGCAGCACCTTGCGGCTGGCATAGCGCCGCGCGCAGCTGTTGGGCACGATGGCGATGCCCGCGCCGGCTTCCACCATGCGGCACACCGCGTCGAAACTGCCGAGCTGGATGCGCAGGCTGATGCGCTTGCCCATGCCACTGGCGATGCGGTCCAGGAAGGACTGGATGGCGCTGAACTGGTTGAGCCCGACGAAGCGGCAGGTATCGAGCAGGTCGGCGAAACGCAGGCGGGTGAACTGCGGCAGCGGGTGATTGACCGGCGCGATCACGATCAGCTCGTCGCTGCACAACTGCATCACTTCCAGGTCGTTGGTGGCGACTTCGCCGGCCACGATGCCGAGATCGGCCGCGCCCGCGCCGATCGAGGAGACGATGGCTTGCGAGAGCTGTTCTTCGAGCTCGATATCCACGTCCGGGTTCTCCGCCAGGAAGCGCGACAGCGCCGTGGCCAGGAAGGAGTTGGTGGCGGTGGTGTTGGCCAGCAGTCGCACGCGGCCCTTGACCCCCTTGGCGTAGGGGCGCAGGTCCGCGTGCAGGCATTCGAGCTCGCGGAACACCTCGCGCGCGTGAGACAGCAGCGCGTCGCCGGCCGGGGTCAGGCGCACGCCCTTGACCTGGCGGATCAGCAACTGGGTCTGGAAGGCTTCTTCGAGCTGCTTGATGCGCGTGCTGGCGGCGGGCAGCGAGAGAAAGCTGCGCTCGGCGGCGCGGGTCAGATTCTCGGTTTCGCCGACGTTGAGGAAGAGGCGCAGGTCGGTCAGGTCGTAATGCATTGTGTTTTGCTGGGCCAAAGGCCTCTTTTGTGAATCGTGAATAGCCATGTCTCCGCCGTCAATTTATCGTATTCGGCGTGGCAATAGAACCAAAATGGCCGGATCGCCCGTATTGCGCGGGCGGTTACCGGATAGTCCCGCGCGCCGCCGCGGGGCCACCCAGGAGGAGACATATGGATACCTTGCGCTACAGCGCCCGCATGCTGGCGGCCACGGCCACCGTACTTGGCTTCGCGGCGGGCCCGGCGGCCAGCGCCTTTGCCGCCTACCCCGACAAGCCGGTGCGCCTGATCGTGCCCGCGGCGGCGGGCGGCACGACCGATATCGCTTCGCGCCTGGTGGGCAAGCGGCTGGGCGAAGTGCTCGGCCAGCCGGTGGTGGTGGATAACCGCGCCGGCGGCGCCGGCATCATCGGCGTGCAGGCGCTGCGCCAGTCCGCCCCCGACGGCTACACGCTGAT
This sequence comes from Cupriavidus sp. 05N38, assembly GCF_056397345.1. Taxonomy (NCBI): domain Bacteria; kingdom Pseudomonadati; phylum Pseudomonadota; class Betaproteobacteria; order Burkholderiales; family Burkholderiaceae; genus Cupriavidus; species Cupriavidus sp. 05N38. Next base: position 5,383 of record NZ_JBFTNF010000072.1, on the reverse strand, counting down.
GATGGGCAATATCGGGCCCAATGCCATCAACTACGGCCTGTACCGGCAACTTCCCTACCGTGCCGAGGATTTCGCGCCGGTGACCATGGTGGTGTCGGTGCCCAATGTGCTGGTGGTCAACGCCAAGGTGCCGGCGCGCTCGGTGGCCGAGCTGGTGGCGCTGGCCAAGGCGGAGCCGGGCAAGCTGTCCTTTGCCTCGTCGGGCACCGGGCAGTCGGTGCACCTGTCGGGCGAGCTGTTCAAGAAGCGCACTGGCATCGACATTATCCACGTGCCGTACAAGGGTGCCGCCCCCGCCGTGGCCGACCTGGTCGCCGGGCAGGTGACCATGATGGTGGACAACCTGCCCAGCTCGCTGCCGCAGATCCAGTCCGGCAAGCTGCGCGCGCTGGCCGTGACCAGCGCCACGCGCGTGGCCGAGCTGCCCGACGTGCCCACCATGAAGGAAGCCGGGCTCGACGATTTCCAGGTCACCGCATGGTTCGGCCTGGTGGCGCCGGCCGGCACGCCGCCGGCGGTGGTGTCGCGCCTGCAGAAGACGGTGGCCGCCATCCTGGCCGAGCCCGAGATCAAGACACGCCTGGCCGAACTCGGCGGCGTGCCGGGCGGCGACACGCCCGAGCACTTCGGCAATTTCATCAATGCGGAGCGCCAGCGCTGGGCAAAGGTGGTCAAGGACACCGGCATCCCCCTGCAGTGAGGCGCGCAATGCCGTGCGTTCGCACGGGCAGGCAGGCGCAGGACAGAAGCACGCGGAACCGCACGGAACCACACGGAACCACACAGAACCCGCCAGAACAAGGCAGATCCAGGAGACAAGGCATGGAAGCACTACCGGCACGCCCCCGCAGATCGTGGCTCCTTGCCGCGCTGGCCGCGCCGCTGACGGCAGGCCTGCTGTGCGCCAGCGCAGCGGCGCTGGCCGATACCTGGCCCAGCAAGCCGATCCAGTTGCTGATCCCTTACCCGCCGGGCGGCAGCGCCGACCTGCTGGCGCGCCCGGTGGCGGCCAAGCTGCAGGAGCGGCTGGGCCAGCCGGTGGTGCTCGACTACCGGCCCGGCGCGGGCGGCACCATCGCCACCCAGCAACTGGCGCGCGCCAAGCCCGACGGCAACACGCTGATCGTGGTGCTGGCCGCGCATGCCATCAATGCCAGCCTCTACCCCAAGCTGCCGTACGACACCCGCAAGGATTTCGCGCCGGTCTCGCTGGTGGCCAACCTGCCGCTGATCCTGGCCGGCAGCCCGTCGCTGAAGGCGAAGACGGTGCCCGAGCTGATCGCGCAGGCCAGGGCCGAGCCCGGCAAGCTGACCTTTGCCTCGGCCGGCAACGGCAATACCGGTCACCTGGCCGGCGAACTGTTCGACAGCCAGGCCGGCGTGAAGATGACCCATGTGCCGTACAAGGGCAGCGCCCAGGTCGTCAACGCCATGTTGGCCGGCGAGGTGATGCTGACCTTCGACAGCATTTCCACCTCGATGCCGCATATCCGCAGCGGCCGGCTGCACGCGCTGGCCGTGACCAGCGGCAAGCGCGCCACGCTGGCGCCGGAGGTACCCACGCTGAACGAAGCCGGCGTGCCCGGCTTCGACATCAACGGCTGGTACGCGGTACTGGCGCCGGCCGGCACGCCGCCGGCCATCGTCGATCGCCTCAGCAAGGAAATCGCCTCGGTGCTGACCCAGCCCGACCTGCGCGCCAATCTCGCCGCCAACGGCTACGAGCCGGTGGGCTCCACGCCCGCCGCGCTGGGTGCGCATATCGATGCGGAGATCACGCGCTGGAGCAAGGTAGTGAAGGAATCCGGCGCGCGGCTCGAGTGAGGGCGCGCGCCCGCGAATTTTCGAATGATCGTATGTAACGTGTAGACAGGAGTAGAAAGCATGAGTGGATTGATGGCAGGCAAGGTAGCGCTGGTGACCGGCGCGGGTGGCGGCATCGGGCGCGGCGTCGCGCTGGAACTGGCCAAGGCGGGCGCGAAGGTGGTGGTCAACGACATCGGCGTGTCGCTTACCGGCGAAGGCGGCGACGCCGGCCCCGCGCAGCGCGTGGTCGACGAGATCCGCGCGGCCGGCGGCACCGCCGTGGCCAATACCGACAGCGTGTCGAGCTGGCAGGGCGCCAACGCCATCGTGCAATGCGCACTGGACAGCTTCGGCCGCATCGATGCCGTGGTCAACAACGCCGGCAACCTGCGCGACCGCATGTTCTTCAAGATGAACGAGGAAGAATGGCGCTCGGTGATCGACGTGCACCTCAACGGCACCTTCTTCGTCAGCCGCGCCGCCGCCAATCACTTCAAGGACCAGGAAAGCGGTGCCTATGTCCACATGACCTCCACCTCGGGGCTGATCGGCAACCTCGGCCAGGCCAACTACTCGGCGGCCAAGCTCGGCATCGCCGCGCTGTCCAAGTCGATCGCGCTGGACATGGCGCGCTTCAATGTGCGCTCGAACTGCATCGCGCCGTTCGCGTGGAGCCGCATGACCAGCTCGATCCCGTCCGAGACGCCGGAAGAAAAGGCGCGCGTGGCCAAGCTGCAGAAGATGGAGGCCAACAAGGTCGCGCCGATGGCGGCCTTCCTCGCCAGCGATGCCGCGCATGAAGTCAACGCGCAGATCTTCGCCGTGCGCGCCAACGAGATCATCCTGATGAGCCAGCCGCGTCCGGTGCGCTCGGTGCACATGAGCGAGGGCTGGACCCCGGAATCGATCGCCGAGATCGCCATCCCCGCCATGCGCGGCAGCTTCTTCAAGCTCGAACGCTCGCCCGACGTGATCAACTGGGACCCGATCTGAAGCCATGCCGCTCGACTACAACCGCATCAAGCATTGGGACTTCCCGGAGGTCGTGCAGACCTACGGCGAGAAGGACTCCATCCTGTACGCGCTGGGCCTCGGCCTGGGCGAACAGCCGACCGATCCGCGCCAGCTGCGCTACGTCTACGAGGCGCAGCTCAAGGCTTTCCCGACGCAGGCCGTGGTGCTGGCCTACCCCGGCTTCTGGATGCAGGACCCGAAGAGCGGCATCGACTGGGTGCGCATCGTGCACGGCGAGCAGCGCCTGCGCCTGCATCGTCCGCTGCCGCCTTCGGGCACGGTGCGGGCGCGTGCCCGCGTCAGCCACGTGATCGACAAGGGCGCCGACAAGGGCGCGCTGGTGATCGTGGAGCGCACGCTGGTCGATGACGCCAGCGGCGCGGAGCTGGCCACGGTCACGCACACCACCTTCTGCCGCGCCGACGGCGGCTTCGGCCAGGGCGATGCCGCGCCCGAGGCGCTGCCGGCCGCGCCGGCGCGCGCGCCCGACGCGGTGCACAGCCTGGCGATCCTGCCGCAGGCGGCCCTGCTGTACCGCCTCAACGCAGACCCCAACCCGCTGCATGCAGATCCCCAAGTGGCGCGCGCGGCCGGCTTCGACAAGCCGATCCTGCATGGACTGTGCACGTACGGCGTGGCCGCCCGCGCGCTGGTGGACACCTTCGCCGGCGGCGACGGCGACCGCCTGCTCGAACTCGGCGTGCGTTTCTCGCGCCCGGTCTTCCCCGGCGAGACGCTGGAGGTGCGCATGTGGCGCGACGGCGAGCGCGATGGCGCGCACCGCGTGCTGTTCGACGCGCGCATCCAGGCGCGCGACGTCACCGTGCTCAGCCATGGCGTAGCGGAGGTCCGCGCATGAGCACGACCCCGATGAAGGACGCGATGAACGACGCAATGAAAGGCGCAATGAAAAGCGCGCTCGACGGCGTGCGCGTGCTGGACCTGTCCCGCATCCTGGCCGGGCCGTGGTGCGCGCAGAACCTGGCCGACCTCGGTGCCGAGGTGATCAAGGTGGAGCGCCCCGGTGTGGGCGACGACACCCGCTCCTGGGGCCCGCCCTGGCTGCCCGATGGCGACGGCAAGCCCTCGCGCGACGCTACCTATTACGCCGGCGCGAACCGCGGCAAGCGCTCGGTCACGCTCGATATCGCCAGCCCAGAAGGGCAGGCCATCGTGCGCGAACTGGCCGCCAAGTCGCATATCGTGCTCGAGAACTACAAGGTCGGCGACCTCAAGCGCTACGGCCTGGACTACGAGAGCCTCAAGGCGATCAACCCGGCGCTGGTCTACTGCTCCATCACCGGCTATGGCCAGGAAGGCCCGAGCGCGCACAAGCCCGGCTACGACTTCATCTTCCAGGGCATCGGCGGCCTGATGAGCATCACCGGCGAGCGCGACGACCTGCCCGGCGGCGGTCCGCAGAAGGTCGGTGTGGCGGTGGTGGACATGTTCACCGGCATGTACGCCACCGTGGCGGTTCTGGCCGCACTGCGCCACGCCGAGCGTACCGGCGAAGGCCAGCGCATCGACATGGCGCTGCTCGACGCCGTGGTGGCGGTGGGCGCCACGCCCATCATCTCCCAGCGCGTCACCGGCAAGGTGCCGGGCCGCTTCGGCAATGCGCACGCCAACATGGTGCCGTACCACGTGTTCGCCACCGCCGACGGCTACATGATCGTGGCAGCCGGCAATGACGGCCAGTGGCAGGGATACTGCCGCGGCGTGGCGCGCCCGGACCTGGCACAGGACGAACGCTTCGTCACGGGGCCGGGGCGCATCGTCAACCGCGCCGTGCTGGTGCCCCTGCTCGAAGCGCATATGCGCACGCGCGGCACCGCGCACTGGGTGGAAGCGCTGGAGCGCGAAGGCATTCCGTGCGGCCCCATCAACGACTACGCCCAGGTGCTGGAAGACCCGCAGGTCAGGTACCGCGAACTGCAGGTCGACATGGTGCGCAGCGATGGCGGCGTATGTCCCACGGTGAAAAGCCCGCTGCGGCTGTCGGCCACGCCGGTGCGCTACGACGCGGCTGCGCCGCGGCTGGGCGAGCATACGGATAGTGTGCTTGGCGATATTTTGGGGATGTCGGCGGAGCGGATCGAGGGGTTGYGGGGGAAGGGGGTGATATGAGGGGGAAATGGCTTTGAGGTTTTAACTTAAAAGTCAAAGGCCTTTTTAAAGTCAACTTCAACTTTAAAGTCAACTTCGACTTCAAATTCGACGTCAAAATCAAGGGGCAGAAACATTGGGGTTGCTGGTTGTCGGTGGTTTCGTCGTGGGGACCGTGGTTCTGCTGGCATCCTGCCGTTACCGGTGCGGGCGGCCACGATCTTGCTAGCGGTGTTGGTTTCGGGGTCAGACCTATGATGGCGAGCACACTGCCTGTCCGGCCATCTGCCGTTACCGGCTTAAGCGACCACGACATAGCACCCTCTTGGTTTCGTGGTGGGCGTGGTGGACCGGGGCGCGGGTGTCGGCGGGTACTCCCGCGCGGGAGCCACCGCGCCCGGTGGACCGGGGCGCGGGTGTCGGCGGGTACTCCCGCGCGGGAGCCACCGCGCCC
>NZ_JBFTNF010000071.1:0-32179 GCF_056397345.1 Cupriavidus sp. 05N38 | reverse complement strand
GTCTTCAACAGCCCGCTGCACGTCAAGCACATCACCAACCTGCAGGAAATGGTGAAGAAGGGCTACTTCAGCTACGGTGGCCGCAAGTCGGAGTCGCAGGCCAAGTTCTATAACGGCGAGTGCGCGATGTTCACGGGTTCGTCGGCATCGCTGGCGAATATCCGCAAGAACGCCAAGTTCGCCTTCGGCGTGTCGCAGCTGCCGTACTATGCCGACGTGCCGGGTGCCCCGCAGAACACCATCATCGGCGGCGCCTCGCTGTGGGTGATGGGCGGCAAGAAGCCCGAGGAGTACAAGGGCGTGGCCAAGTTCTTCACCTACCTGTCGCGTCCGGAGATCCAGTCCGACTGGCACCAGGCCACCGGCTACCTGCCGGTCACCATGGCCGCCTACGAGCTGACCAAGAAGTCCGGCTACTATGAAAAGAACCCGGGCGCCGATGTCTCGGTGGAACAGATGGTAGTCAAGACCACCGACAAGTCGCGCGGCGTGCGCCTGGGCAACCTGGTGCAGATCCGTACCGTGGTCGACGAGGAGCTCGAAGCCGTCTGGGCGGGCAAGAAGCAGCCCAAGGAAGCCCTGGACACCGCGGTCAAGCGCGGCGACGAACTGCTCGAGCGCTTCCAGAAGACCGCGCGCGAGTAAGCCGGCCTGCCCTTGCCGCGAAGACGGGCGGGTTCGCATCCCGCCCKTTTTTTGTTGGCCTGGCACATTGGCCGGGGCGCTCCCGCAACGGCGCGTCCCTGCCAATGTGCCACTTCGTTGGCGCGCCCGCCTTGCGGATGCGCGCCGTAACCTGATTCGATGCCGCCTTGCGCGGCATTCGTTGGACGATTGGATTGCCCATGGAAAAACGGGTTGTCTTCCGGTCGCGATGGCTGCCTTACCTGCTGGTGTTCCCGCAGATTGTCATCACGCTAGTTTTCTTCTTCTGGCCTGCGGGTCAGGCCTTGTACCAGTCCGTGCTGCAGCAGGACGCGTTCGGCATCAACCTGGAGTTCGTCGGGCTGGAGAACTTCAGCACGCTGTGGAACGACCCGCTCTACCTGGAATCCTTCCGCATCACCGGCGTGTTCGCGGTGGGCGTGACCCTGGTCGGCCTGTCCTTCTCGCTGCTGCTGGCGTACTTCGCCGACCGCGTGCTGCGCGGCGCGATGGCCTACCGCATGCTGCTGATCTGGCCCTACGCGGTGGCGCCGGCGGTGGCGGGCGTGCTGTGGATGTTCCTGTTCAATCCGAGCCTGGGCGTGGTGTCCTACGCGCTGCGCGCGCTCGGCATCGACTGGAACTTCCTGCTCAACGGGCAGCAGGCGCTGGGCCTGGTGATCCTGGTGGCGGCATGGAAGCAGATCAGCTACAACTTCCTGTTCTTCCTGGCCGGCCTGCAGAGCATCCCGAAATCGCTGATCGAGGCGGCCGCCATCGACGGCGCAGGCCCGTGGCGCCGCTTCTGGTCGATCGTGTTCCCGCTGCTGTCGCCGACCACCTTCTTCCTGATGGTGATCAACGTCGTGTACGCGTTTTTCGACACGTTCGCCATCATCGACTCGGTGACGCACGGCGGGCCTTTCAACTCCACCAACACGCTGGTCTACAAGGTGTTCCACGACGGCTTCCGCGGCATGGACATCGGCGGCTCGGCGGCGCAATCGGTGGTGCTGATGGTGATCGTGGTCGCGCTCACGGTGGTGCAGTTCCGCTACGTGGAACGCAAGGTTCAATACTGATCAGGCGGGCGCAAACATGGTAGAACGACGACCCTTTCTGGATTTCCTCACACACCTGGTGCTGATCCTCGGCATCGTGGTGGTGGCGTTTCCGGTCTATGTGACTTTCGTGGCTTCGACGCTGACGGCGGAACAGGTGCTGGAAGCACCGATGACGCTGTTGCCCGGCAGCCATTTCTTCGAGAACTATCGCACCGTGCTGTTCAAGGGCGTGGGCGAGTCCGCTTCCCCGGTCTCGACCATGATGCTCAACAGCCTGGTCATGGCGCTCGGTATCTCGCTGGGCAAGATCGCGATCTCGATCATCTCGGCCTTCGCGGTGGTGTACTTCAAGTTCCCGCTGCGCAAGACCTTTTTCTGGATGATCTTCATCACGCTGATGCTGCCGGTGGAAGTGCGGATCCTGCCGACCTACAAGGTGGTGTCGGACCTGGGCATGCTGGACAGCTACTTCGGCCTGACCATCCCGATCATTGCCTCGGCGACCGCGACCTTCCTGTTCCGCCAGTTCTTCCTGACCATCCCGGACGAGCTGGCCGAGGCGGCGCGCATCGACGGCGCCGGGCCGCTGCGCTTCTTCAAGGACGTGGTGCTGCCGCTGTCCAAGACCAGCATCGCGGCACTGTTCGTGATCCAGTTCATCTACGGCTGGAACCAGTACCTGTGGCCGCTGCTGATCACCACGCAGAAGTCGATGACCCCGGTGGTGGTGGGTGTCACGCAGATGATCTCCCGCTCCGGCGATGCCGCGACCGACTGGAACCTGGTGATGGCCACCGTGATGCTGGCCATGATCCCGCCCGCGATCGTGGTGGTGCTGATGCAGAAGTGGTTCGTCAAGGGCCTGGTCGAAACCGAAAAATAAGCGGACGGGGCAGGGCGCGAAAACGCGCCCGCCACGCCTACTCAGCGCATAAGCAGCGAGAAAGAATAGCAATGGCAAAACTGTCGCTTCGCAACGTACAGAAAACCTACGCCGGCAATGTCAAGGTCGTGCACGGCATCGACATGGAAATCACCGACGGCGAGTTCATCGTCATCGTCGGCCCCTCGGGTTGCGGCAAATCCACGCTGCTGCGCATGGTGGCCGGGCTCGAAGCCATCAGCGGCGGCGAGGTCCATATCGGCGAGAAGGTCGTGAACGACCTCGAGCCGGCCGAGCGGGACATCGCCATGGTGTTCCAGAACTACGCGCTCTACCCGCATATGAGCGTCTACGACAACATGGCCTACGGCCTCAAGATCCGCGGCATGGCCAAGGCCGAGATCGAGCAGCGCGTGCGCCATGCCGCCGGCATCCTGGAGCTCGCCCCGCTGCTGGACCGCAAGCCGCGCCAGCTCTCGGGCGGCCAGCGCCAGCGCGTGGCCATGGGCCGCGCCATCGTGCGCGAGCCGGCGGTGTTCCTGTTCGATGAGCCCCTCTCGAACCTGGACGCCAAGCTGCGCGTGCAGATGCGCCTGGAGCTCAAGGAGCTGCACCGCCGCCTGCGCACCACCAGCATGTACGTGACGCACGACCAGGTCGAGGCCATGACGCTGGCCGACCGCATGATGGTGCTCAACGGCGGCCGCGTCGAGCAGATCGGCACGCCGCTCGAAGTCTATGCGCGCCCGGCCAGCACTTTCGTGGCGAGCTTTATCGGTTCGCCGCCGATGAACCTGGTGCCGGTGGCCCGCGTCAATGGCGGCCAGGGCGAGGCGCAGATGCGCGTGGAGCAGAAGGAGGGCGCCCAGGGGCAGCCCGCCACGCTCGGCCACCTGCCGATGGGCCTGCACTTGCCGCAGCGCGCGTTGCTGGGCCTGCGCCCGGAGCATATCGAGCCGTGCGCGGCGGCCGAGGCGATTGCCGAGATCGATGTGCGGCTGGTCGAAGCGCTGGGGGCGGACTCGTTCGCCTACGGCACGCTGGGCAGCCAGCCGGTGGTGGTGCGCCTGGACAGCAATATGCATGTGCGCGGCGGCGACCGCCTGCCGATCACGGCCTCGGCCGATCACCTGCATTTCTTCGACGCCGAGACCGGCAAGCGGATCGACGCCTGAGCGGACCAAACGGTAATCCACACCATGACGCAGACCACCTGGCCCTATCCGCGCCATATCGCCCATCGCGGCGCCGGCAAGCTGGCTCCCGAGAACACGCTGGCGGCCTTCCGCCACGGTGCCTCGTTCGGCTACCGCATGTTCGAGTTCGACGTGAAACTCTCCGGCGACGGCCGTGCCGTGCTGTTGCACGACGCCACGCTCGACCGCACCACCAGCGGCCGCGGCCGCGCCGATGCGCTCACGCTGGGCGAACTGGCTACGCTGGATGCCGGCAGCTGGCATAGCCCGGCGTATGCCGGCGAGCCGATTCCGACGCTGGCAGCGATCGCCCGCTATACCCGCGCCAACGGCCTGCACGTGAATATCGAGATCAAGCCGGTGCCGGGCGCGGAATGGCGCACCGGCGCCGCGGTGGCGCTGGACGCGCTGGCCCTGTGGGCCGGCAGCGAGGTGCCACCGCTGCTGTCGTCGTTCTCCGAGGAGGCGCTGGAGGCCGCCCGCAAGGCTGCCCCGGCGCTGCCGCGCGCGCTGCTGCTGGACAAGCTGCCGCCCGACTGGCTGGAGCGGCTGCGCCGGCTGGACTGCGTGGCGCTCGATTCGAACCACCGCGAGCTCACCGCCGAGGTGATTCAGGCAGCGCACGCGGCCGGTTTTCGCGTGGCCTGCTATACGGTCAACGATCCGGTGCGCGCCGCCGAGCTGCTCGGCTGGGGCCTCGACGCGCTGATCACCGACGCGGTCGACCAGATCGCCCCGGACGCGGCCTGAGTACGACCCGAACGCGGCCTGAACACGGCCGCACGGAGGGGGACGGAGGAGGGCGCGGCACGACCGCCTGCGCGTGCGGTCGTGCCGCGCAACGATGCCCGATGGCGCTTGTTGTTAATCCGTTCCGTAATGCGAAAAGACCCCAGTGGCGGTTGGCAAACGTGCTATGCTTATGCGCAGTGAAGACTTAGGTCCTTCCCCGCACAACTTGCCCTTGCAGGGCGATCGCAGCGCCGAAAGAACCGGCACCCATCGTGGTGCCGTTTGCATAAGGTGCTCCGGTTGACCTGAAGAGTTGTTTGCAATCCGCTAACCGGTCAAGCCGTGTCGCGGAAGGTTGATGAACCCGCTTTACTCCGGCATACCCGGAGAATAGTGAGCGCCCCATGATGCAGCAGTATCAAAGCAATTCGTACCTCTTCGGCGGCAATGCCCCCTATGTGGAAGAGCTGTACGAGGCCTACCTCCAGAATCCCACTTCGGTTCCCGACAACTGGCGCGCGTATTTCGACGCGATGCAGAACGTGCCGGCCGTCGACGGCTCCAACGCCCGCGACATCGCCCACGCTCCCATCGTCGCCTCGTTCGCCGAGCGCGCCAAGCAGGGTCCAATCAAGACCATCGTCGCGTCCGCCGATTCGGACATGGGGCGCAAGCGTGTCGCTGCCACGCAACTGATCGCCGCCTACCGCAACATCGGTTCGCACTGGGCCGACCTCGATCCGCTCAAGCGCCAGGAGCGTCCGCCCCTGCCGGATCTCGACCCGGCTTTCTACGGCTTCTCCGAAAGCGATCTCGACATCGTCTTCAACGCCAGCAATACGTATTTCGGCAAGGAATCGATGAGCCTGCGCGAGCTGCTCAACAACCTGCGCGAAACGTACTGCAGCAGCATCGGCGCCGAGTTCATGTATATCAGCGACCAGGCGCAGAAGCGCTGGTGGCAGGAGCGCCTGGAAACCACGCGTTCCAAGCCGGTGTTCACGCTCGACAAGAAGAAGCACGTCCTGGACCGCCTGACCGCGGCCGAAGGCCTGGAGCGCTTCCTCCACACCAAATTCGTCGGCCAGAAGCGCTTTTCGCTCGAAGGCGGCGAATCCTTCATCGCCGCCATGGACGAGCTGATCCAGCGCGCGGGCAGCAAGGGCGTGCAGGAAATCGTGATCGGCATGGCCCACCGCGGCCGCCTGAACGTGCTGGTCAATACGCTGGGCAAGATGCCGGCGGACCTGTTCGCCGAATTCGAAGGCAAGCACGTCGACGACCTGCCGGCCGGCGACGTGAAGTACCACAAGGGCTTCTCCAGCGACGTCTCCACCGAAGGCGGCCCGGTCCACCTGTCGCTCGCCTTCAACCCGTCGCACCTGGAAATCGTCAACCCGGTCGTGGAAGGCTCGGTCAAGGCCCGCCAGGAACGCCGCGGCGAGCCCGCCGGCCACGCCGAAGTGCTGCCGGTGCAAGTGCACGGCGACGCGGCATTCGCCGGCCAGGGCGTGGTGATGGAAACGCTGAACCTGGCGCAGACCCGCGGCTACGGCACGGGCGGCACGATGCACATCGTGATCAACAACCAGATCGGCTTCACCACCTCCGACCCGCGCGACGCGCGTTCGACGCTGTACTGCACGGACGTGGTCAAGATGATCGAAGCGCCGGTGCTGCACGTCAACGGCGACGATCCCGAAGCCGTGGTGTTCGCCATGCAGCTCGCAGTGGACTTCCGCATGGAGTTCAAGCGCGACGTCGTGGTCGACATCATCTGCTTCCGCAAGCTGGGCCACAACGAGCAGGACACCCCGGCCGTCACCCAGCCGCTGATGTACAAGAAGATCAGCCAGCACCCGGGCACGCGCAAGCTGTACGCCGACAAGCTGGCAGCGCAGAACCTGGTCGGTGCCGACTTCGGTGACGAGCTGGTCAAGGAATACCGTGCCGCCATGGACGCGGGCAAGCACACGGTCGACCCCGTCCTGTCGAACTTCAAGAACAAGTTCGCCGTGGACTGGATGCCGTTCCTGAACCGCAAGTGGACCGACGCCGCCGACACCGCGGTGCCGGTGACCGAGCTCAAGCGCCTGGCCGAACGCATCACCACGATCCCCGAGCACTTCAAGCTGCACACCCTGGTCGAGAAGGTCGTCAAGGACCGCGCCAACATGGGCCGCGGCGACCAGTCGCTGGACTGGGGCATGGGCGAGCACCTGGCCTTCGCGTCGCTGGTGGCTTCGGGCTACCCGGTGCGTATCACCGGCCAGGACGCCGGCCGCGGCACCTTCACCCACCGCCACTCGGTCCTGCATGACCAGAACCGCGAGCGCTGGGATGCCGGCAGCTACGTGCCGCTGCAGAACGTGTCCGAGAACCAGGCTCCGTTCACGGTGATCGACTCGGTGCTGTCCGAAGAAGCCGTGCTCGGCTTCGAATACGGCTTCTCGACCGCCGAACCGAACGCGCTCGTGATCTGGGAAGCCCAGTTCGGCGACTTCGTCAACGGCGCCCAGGTCGTGATCGACCAGTTCATCTCGTCGGGCGAAGTGAAGTGGGGCCGTGCCTCGGGCCTGACCCTGATGCTGCCGCACGGCTACGAAGGCCAGGGTCCGGAACACAGCTCGGCGCGCATCGAGCGCTTCCTGCAGCTGTGCGCGGACCACAATATGCAAGTCTGCCAACCGACCACCCCGGCCCAGATCTTCCACCTGCTGCGCCGCCAGATGATCCGTCTGTTCCGCAAGCCGCTGGTGATCATGACGCCGAAGTCGCTGCTGCGTAACAAGGATGCGGTCTCGCCGCTGTCCGACCTGGCCAAGGGTCACTTCGAGACCGTCATTCCGGATCACGAAGAACTGAACGCCAGCAAGGTCAAGCGCATCGTCATGTGCTCGGGCAAGGTCTACTACGACCTGGTCAATGCGCGCAAGGAACGTGGCGCCGGCGATACGGCCATCATCCGCATGGAACAGCTCTATCCGTTCCCGCACAAGGCGGTGGCCGCCGAGCTGAAGAAGTATCCCAACGCCAACGAAATCGTGTGGTGCCAGGACGAGCCGCAGAACCAGGGCGCCTGGTTCTTCGTGCAGCACTACATCATGGAAAACATGACCGAAGGGCAGAAGCTCGGCTACGCCGGCCGTCCCGCCTCGGCATCGCCGGCAGTTGGCTACTACGCCAAGCACAACGAGCAGCAGAAGGCGCTGCTGGATGCGGCTTTCGCCAAGCTCAAGGGCTTTGTCCTGACCAAATGATCGTGGCCTGAATGGCGGTGCGCGCGCCGAGCGCGCACCGCTTTGTCTTTGCCGCATGCCCGAAGCACATACGAATACAAAAGGAAATACCAACCATGGCTATTGTTGACGTCAAGGTTCCGCAGCTGTCCGAATCGGTTGCAGAAGCGACCATGCTGAACTGGAAGAAAAAGCCGGGCGAAGCCGTTGCCCAAGACGAAATCCTGATTGAGATCGAGACCGACAAGGTCGTGCTCGAAGTGCCGGCCCCGTCGGCAGGCGTGCTGTCGCAGATCATCCGCAACGATGGCGACACCGTGGTCGCCGACGAAGTGATCGCCAAGATCGACACCGAAGCCACCGCCGGCGCAGCTGCTCCCGCCGCCGCCGCGCCCGCACCTGCCGCCGCGCCCGCAGCCGCTCCGGCCGCTGCCGCGCCCGCCGCAGCCGGCGCCGTTGCCATGCCTTCGGCTGCCAAGCTGATGGCCGAAGGCGGCCTGTCGGCCAGCCAGGTTGCCGGTACGGGCCGCGATGGCCGTATCACCAAGGGCGACGTGCTCGGCGCCGCCGCTGCACCGGCCGCCGCGCCTGCCGCCAAGGCAGCCCCGGCCGCCGCCGCCAAGCCGGCACTGCAGCAAGTGTCCGCGCCGGTCGACTTCGCAGCCCTGGGCGACCGTCCGGAAGAGCGCGTGCCGATGAGCCGCCTGCGCGCCCGTATCGCCGAGCGCCTGCTGCAATCGCAATCCACCAACGCCATCCTCACCACCTTCAATGAAGTGAACATGAAGCCGGTGATGGACCTGCGCAACAAGTACAAGGACCGCTTCGAGAAGGAACACGGCGTCAAGCTGGGCTTCATGTCCTTCTTCGTCAAGGCCGCGGTGCACGCGCTGAAGAAGTTCCCGCTGATCAACGCATCGATCGACGGCAACGACATCGTCTACCACGGCTACTTCGACATCGGCATCGCGGTCGGTTCGCCGCGCGGCCTGGTGGTGCCCATCCTGCGCAACGCCGACCAGCTCAGCCTGGCCGACATCGAGAAGAAGATCGCTGAATTCGGCCAGAAGGCGAAGGACGGCAAGCTGTCGATCGAAGAAATGACCGGCGGCACCTTCTCGATCTCGAACGGCGGCGTGTTCGGCTCGATGCTGTCGACCCCGATCATCAACCCGCCGCAATCGGCCATCCTGGGCGTGCACGCCACCAAGGACCGCCCGGTGGTGGAAGACGGCCAGATCGTGATCCGTCCGATGAACTACCTGGCCATGTCCTACGACCACCGCATCATCGACGGCCGCGAAGCCGTGCTGGGCCTGGTCGCGATGAAGGATGCGCTGGAAGATCCGGCACGCCTGCTGCTGGACCTGTAAGCGTCGCGCGCATCCGAAGTGACTGAAGTCCTGCCACCCGGGCGCCGCGCGCGCCCGGGCGGGCACGACGGACCGTAGAGTTGATGGCGGCCCGGCGGGCGAGGTTGCCCCGCCCCGGGCCGCAAAAGGAAATCCATGAGCAAACAATTCGACGTGCTGGTGATCGGTGCCGGCCCCGGCGGCTATATCGCCGCCATCCGTGCCGGCCAGCTCGGCCTGAACGTGGCCTGCTGCGAAGGCAATGCCTACGACGATCCGAAGGACGAACCGCGCCTGGGCGGCACCTGCCTGAACGTGGGCTGCATTCCCTCCAAGGCGCTGCTGGCCTCCTCGGAAGAGTTCGAGAACGTGCAGCACCATCTCGGCGACCACGGCATCACCGTGGGCGACGTCAAGGTCGACGTGGCCAAGATGCTCAAGCGCAAGGACGACATCGTCGGCAAGATGACCAAGGGCATCGAGTTCCTGTTCCGCAAGAACAAGGTCACGCTGCTCAAGGGCTACGGCAAGTTCACCGGCAAGACCGCCGAGGGCTTCCAGGTCGAGATCGCCGGCAAGGCCGGCACCGAAGTCGTGACCGCCAAGCAGGTCATCATCGCCACCGGTTCCAAGGCGCGCCACCTGCCGGGCATCACCGTCGACAACAAGCTGATCAGCGATAACGAAGGCGCGCTCAAGTTCGCCGGCGTGCCGAAGAAGCTGGGCGTGATCGGCGCCGGCGTGATCGGCCTCGAGCTGGGCTCGGTGTGGCGCCGCCTGGGTGCCGAAGTGACCGTGCTGGAAGCGCTGCCCGCGTTCCTGGGTGCCGCCGACGATGGCGTGGCCAAGGAAGTGCAAAAGCTGCTGACCAAGCAAGGCCTGAAGTTCAGCCTCGGCGTGAAGGTCAACGAGGTCAAGACCGGCGCGGACAACGTCACCGTCAGCTACACCGACAAGGACGGCGCCGCGCAGACCCTGGAAGTGGATCGCCTGATCGTGTCGGTCGGCCGCGTGCCCAACACCGACAACCTCGGCCTGGAAGCCATCGGCCTGGCCGCGGACCAGCGCGGCTTCATCGAGGTGGACGATCACTGCGCCACCAAGGTGCCGGGCCTGTGGGCCATCGGCGACGTGGTGCGCGGCCCGATGCTGGCGCACAAGGCAGAAGACGAAGGCGTGGCCGTGGYCGAGCGCATTGTCGGCCAGAAGCCGCACATCGACTACAACTGCATTCCCTGGGTGATCTACACCTTCCCGGAAATCGCGTGGGTGGGCAAAACCGAGCAGCAGCTCAAGGCCGAAGGCCGCGAGTACAAGTCCGGCCAGTTCCCCTTCATGGCCAACGGCCGCGCGCTGGGCATGGGGCACTCGGATGGCTTCGTCAAGATGCTGGCCGACGCCAAGACCGACGAGATCCTGGGCGTGCACGTGGTCGCCGCGAACGCATCGGACCTGATCGCCGAAGCCGTGGTGGCGATGGAGTTCAAGGCCGCCAGCGAAGACATCGGCCGCACCTGCCATCCGCATCCGTCGATGTCGGAAGTCATGCGCGAAGCCGCTCTCGCCGTGGACAAGCGCCAGCTCAATATGTAAGGCGCATGCCAGCGTATTGGCCAGCGTATCATTGAGTACCGGCGCGCCGCTCCAGCGGCGCGCCGTTTTCGCTTTCGGGGGCGGCGGGATATTGGTATCCCGGTGCGCGCCTCGATATACTTCCAGGCGGGCCTGTCAGCATCAAGGCCGGCATCAGCGCAAGCAGTCAGCATGAACGTCCGTGAGTACTACGAGCAGGAACTGAAGCAACGCGGCTACACCTCCGACGAGGCGCAGCTGCGCGCCGTCGACCGGTTGCAGCAGTGCTATGACGAGTGGGTGGCGTACAAGAGCCGCCGCAACAGCACGCTGAAGAAGCTGCTGGTGCATCCGGACGTGCCCAAGGGCGTGTACCTGTGGGGCGGCGTGGGGCGCGGCAAGTCCTTCCTGATGGACAGTTTCTTTACCTGCGTGCCGGTGGTGCGCAAGACGCGCCTGCACTTCCATGAGTTCATGCGCGAGGTGCATCGCCAGCTCGAGGAGCTGCGCGGCCGTCCGGACCCGCTCGACGAACTGGCCAAGCGCATCGCGCGGCGGTTCCGCCTGATCTGCTTCGACGAGTTCCACGTCAACGACGTGGCCGATGCCATGATCCTGCACCGCCTGCTCCAGCAGCTGTTCGAGAACGGCGTGCAGTTCGTCATGACCTCCAACTACCGGYCGGACCTGCTCTATCCGGACGGCCTGCACCGCGACCGCGTGCTGCCCGCCATTGCGCTGCTGCAGCAAAAGCTCGACGTGCTCAACGTGGATGCCGGCATCGACTACCGCAAGCGCGCGCTGGAGCAGGTGCAGGCGTATCACACGCCGCTCGGCCCGGAGGCCAGCTCGGCACTCCGGCAGGCGTTCACCAGCATTGCCGGGGTGGCCGACGAGTCGCCCATCCTGCATATCGAGCATCGCGAACTGCGCGCGCTGCGCAAGGCTGGCGGGGCGGTCTGGTTCGATTTCAACACGCTATGCTGCGGGCCGCGCTCGCAGAACGATTATCTCGAACTGGCCACCCAGTTCCATACGGTGATCCTGTCGGACGTTCCCAAGATGACGCCGCGCATGTCGTCCGAGGCACGGCGCTTCACCTGGCTGATCGATGTCTTCTACGATCACAAGGTCAAGCTGCTGATCTCGGCCGAAGTGCCCGCCGACGAGTTGTACACCGAGGGCCAGATGTCCAACGAATTCCATCGCACCGTCTCGCGCATCATCGAGATGCAATCGCGCGAATACCTGGAAGCGCCGCGCCGCACCGTGGATACATCGCTGACCTGACCTGACCTGACCTGACCGGTCGACCTGGAGCGCTGGCCGCTCCGGGCGGGCCGGCGTGCCGCCGCCGCGTGGCACGCTTGATCCATATCAAGGCGGCTTGCCTGCGGGACTCATACCATGCACCTGGTAAAAAAGAGTCCCGATGCCCCCATCCTCCGCCGCTGCCGCCGCACCCATACCGATTACGCCGCCTGCCGGCACGGGCAGCGCGCCGGCCGCCGCCGGGCGTGCGGGCTGCTTTCATTGCGGCCAGCCGCTTGCGGCTGGCGCCCCCGTCTTGCGCGCCAGCATCGGTGGCGAGGACCATGTCTTCTGCTGCGGCGGCTGCCAGACACTGGCACAGACCCTGCACGGCGCCGGCTTTGGCCATCTCTACGGCGATCAGGCCCGGTTCGCCCGCCCCATCGATGATGCCGCGCGACGCGAAGCCGAGCCCATCTGGGCCGCCTACGACACGGAGGAGCTGCGAGCGCAGTTCGTGCGGCCGCTCGACGAGCGCCGCGCCGAGATCACGCTGGCGCCCGAGCATATCCGCTGCGCCGCCTGTGCGTGGCTGATCGAGCAGCACCTGGGCAGCCTGCCGGGGGTGGAATCGGTGATCGCCAACGTGGCCACGCGCCGTGTGATGGTGCGCTGGCGCGAGGCGGAGCAGCCGGTGTCTGCCTTGCTCGCCGCGCTGGCGTCGATCGGCTACCTGGCGTGGCCGTTCGAAGTGTCGCGCTCGGACCGCCAGGACCGCCACGCGCGCCGCGGCCTGCTGATGCGCATGGCGGTGGCCATGCTCGGCATGATGCAGGTCATGATGTACGCGTGGCCCATCTACACGCACGAAGCCACCATCGACCCCGGCCAGTTGCAACTGATGCGCTGGGCCAGCCTGGTGCTGACCCTGCCGGTAGTGCTGTATTCGGCTTCGCCGATCTTCGCCGGCGCATGGCGCAGCCTGCGCCGGCGTCACCTGGGCATGGACGTGCCGGTGGCGATCGGCGTCGGTGCCGGCTTCGTTGCCAGCACCATCGCCACGCTGCGCGGCAGCGGCGAGGTGTACTTCGATTCCGTCACCATGTTCGTCGCCTTCCTGTTGCTGGCGCGCTACCTGGAGCTGCGTGTGCGTCAGGCTTCGCGCAGCGGCGCCGAGATGCTGGCGCGCCAGTTGCCGTCCACCTGCGAGCGCTTGCAGGCCGAAGGCGGGGTGGGGGAGCGCGTGCCGGTGGCGCGCCTGCGCGCGGGCGACCTGATCCGGGTCAAGGCCGGCGAGGTGGTGCCCGCGGACGCGACGGTCGCGGCCGGCGCCAGCGAGCTGGACGAATCGATGCTGACCGGCGAGAGCAGGCCGGTCGCACGCGGCGTGGGCGATGCGGTGCTGGCCGGCTGCTTCAATACCGCCAGTCCGCTCGAGTTGCGCGTGGCCAGGGTGGGCGCCGCCACGCGCCTGGCCGAGATCGTCGCGGTGCTGGACCGGGCGCTGGCTGAAAAGCCGCGCCTGGCCGCCATGGCCGACCGCGTGGCGGGCTGGTTCGTCGCCGTCCTGCTGGTGCTGGCGGCGGCGGCCGGCGTGGTCTGGTGGCTGTGGGTCGATCCCGCGCGCGCGCTGCCGGTTACGGTGGCGGTGCTGGTGGTGAGCTGTCCGTGCGCGTTGTCGCTGGCAACGCCGGCGGCACTGGCCGCCGCGGGTGCGGCGCTGTCGCGGCGCGGTGTGCTGCTGACGCGCGGCCACGCGCTGGAGGCGCTGGCCGGGGTCACGGACGTGATGCTGGACAAGACCGGCACGCTGACCCAGGGGCGCTTCGCGCTGGCCGGGATACATGTGGTAGGGGCGGCCGGGGCGGACGGGGTGGACGAAGCGGCGGCCAGCCTGCGTCTGGCAGCTGCCATCGAGCGCTCGGGCGAACATCCGATCGCTCGCGGCATTGTCGAGGCGGCGCAGGCGCAAGGACTGGCCGACGACACCCATGTGGTCGGCGCCGTGCGCAACGTGCCGGGCCAGGGACTGGAAGCCGAGGTGGATGGACGGCGCCTGCGGCTGGGCCGGCGCGGCTTCGTTGCCGCGCTGGCCGGCGATGCTGGCGCGGGCAGGGCCGACACCATCGAAGCGACGCTGGCCGCCAGCGAACGCCGCGGCGCCACGCTGGTCTGGCTGGGCGATGCCGCCGGCGCGCTGGCGATCTTCGCGCTGGCCGACACCGAGCGCGAGCAGGCGGCCAGCTTGCTGGCGCAGCTACGCGAGCTTGGCGTGACCACCCACCTGGTATCGGGCGACACGCCTTCGGCGGTGGGCTGGTGGGCCGACCATTTCGGCATCGCGCGCCGCGAGGGCGGCGTCACTCCCGAGGGCAAGCGCGCATACGTGGCGCGCCTGCAGCGCGCCGGCGCGGTGGTGCTGGCGGTCGGCGACGGCATCAACGACGCGCCGGTGCTCGCGCAGGCGCAGGTGTCCATCGCCATCGGCAGCGGCGCGCCGCTGGCACAGGCCGGCGCCGACGCCGTGCTCGCGCACGGGCGCATCGCCGAGATCGCGCAGGCGCTGCGCACCGCGCGCCGCACGCGCCGCGTGGTGCGCCAGAACCTCGGCTGGGCCTTTGCCTACAACGTCATCGCCATCCCGCTGGCGGCCACCGGCCATGTCACCGCCTGGATGGCGGGCATCGGCATGTCGCTGTCGTCGCTGCTGGTGGTGGCCAATGCCTGGCGCCTGCTGCGCGCCGGCAAGACCGGAGACTGACGCATGGACATGCTTTACCTGCTGGTGCCGATGAGCCTGGTGCTGGTGGCGGTGATCGCAGGCGCCCTCTGGTGGGCGCTGCACGCCGGCCAGTACGACGATCTCGATCGTCCCGCCGAAGCCATCCTGCTGGACAACGACAAGCCTTGAGACCGGTGCCGCGGCTGCCCGCGGGCAACGCGCCAGCGAGCAAGTTCCAGGGCTTTCCGATGCGCTTGATACAGATCAAGACACCCCATGCCGGGTTTTCCTACAGTCACGTCATCAATTTCTGCTTTCTACAATCTGGGGGTCTGAATGGATGTCACCGCCGCGTCTTCTCGCGCCGACACCTTCAATTACGGCGTCGTGCGGCAATTTGCCGTCATGACGGTCGTGTGGGGGATCGTCGGCATGGCCGTCGGCGTGCTGCTCGCAGCACAGCTGATCTGGCCTGAACTCAACTTCAATACGCCGTGGCTGTCGTTCGGGCGCCTGCGTCCGCTGCATACCAATGCGGTGATCTTTGCCTTCGGCGGCAGCGCGCTGTTCGCCACCTCCTACTACGTGGTGCAGCGTACCTGCCAGGCGCGCCTGTTCTGCGGCCCGCTGGCGGCCTTCACGTTCTGGGGCTGGCAGCTTGTGATCGTGGCAGCGGCCATCACGCTGCCCATGGGCATCACCAGCTCGAAGGAATACGCCGAGCTCGAATGGCCGATCGACATCCTCATCACGCTGGTGTGGGTGGCCTACGCCATCGTGTTCTTCGGCACCATCGTCAAGCGCAAGACCCGCCATATCTACGTGGCCAACTGGTTCTTCGGCGCCTACATCCTGACCATCGCCATCCTGCATATCGTCAACAATATCGAGATGCCGGTGTCGATGTGGAAGTCCTACTCGGCTTACGCCGGCGTGCAGGACGCGATGGTGCAGTGGTGGTACGGCCATAACGCGGTGGGCTTCTTCCTGACCACCAGCTTCCTGGGCATGATGTATTACTTCATCCCCAAGCAGGCCGGTCGCCCGATCTATTCCTACCGCCTGTCGATCGTCCACTTCTGGGCGCTCAACTTCACCTATATGTGGGCCGGTCCCCACCACCTGCAATACACGGCGCTGCCCGACTGGGCGCAGTCGCTGGGCATGGTGTTCTCGCTGATCCTGCTGGCGCCGTCGTGGGGCGGCATGATCAACGGCATCATGACCTTGTCGGGTGCCTGGCACAAGCTGCGCACCGACCCCATCCTCAAGTTCCTGGTGGTGGCGCTGTCGTTCTACGGCATGGCGACGTTCGAGGGCTCGATGATGTCGATCAAGACCGTCAACGCGCTGTCGCACTACACGGACTGGACCATCGGCCACGTGCACTCCGGCGCGCTGGGCTGGGTCGCGATGATCTCCATCGGTTCGCTCTACTACCTGATCCCGCGGCTGTTCGGCGAGAAAGAGATGTACAGCGTGCGCCTGATCGAGCTGCACTTCTGGATCGCCACCATCGGCGTGGTGCTGTACATCGCCTCGATGTGGATCGCCGGCGTGATGGAAGGCCTGATGTGGCGCGCCACGCAGCCCGACGGCACGCTCACCTACGCCTTCGTGGAAGCGGTCAAGGCCAAGTACCCGTTCTACCTGATCCGTCTGCTGGGCGGCCTGTGCTTCCTCTCCGGCATGCTGCTGATGGCCTACAACGTGGCCAAGACCATCATCGGCAAGCCCGCCGTGGACGCGCCGATCCCGGCGACGGCCGCCGCCGCCGCCCACTGACTACGCCAGGAGAAATGATGTCGCAGAAACAAAGCTTCTTTTCTCACGAGACCCTGGAGAAGAACATCGGCTGGCTGATCATCTGCACCATCCTGGTGGTCAGCATCGCTGGGCTGGTCCAGATCGTGCCGCTGTTCTTCCAGCACTCCACCACCGAGCCGGACCCCGGCATCAAGCCGTATTCGCCGCTGCGCCTGATGGGCCGCGACGTCTACATCCGCGAAGGCTGCGTGGGTTGCCACTCGCAGCAGGTGCGCACGCTGCAGGCCGAGACCGAGCGCTACGGCCACTACTCGACGGCGGGCGAATCGGTCTACGACCACCCCTTCTTGTGGGGCTCCAAGCGTACCGGCCCCGACCTGGCGCGCGTGGGCGGGCGCTACTCCGAAGACTGGCAGCGCATCCACCTGCGCAACCCGCGCGACGTGGTGCCCGAATCGGTGATGCCGTCGTACCCGTGGCTCGAGAAGGCACCGTTGCCTACCGGCGACATCCGTGACCGCATGCGCGCGCTCAAGCGCCTGGGCGTGCCCTATACGGAGGCCGAGATCGAGCAGGCGCCAGCCACGCTGGAGGGCAAGACCGAGGAAGACGCGCTGGTGGCCTACCTGCAGGAACTCGGCATCAGCAAGCGCAACGTCCGCGTGGACACAGCGGCCGCGTCCGCCAAGGAGTAAGCCATGGCCATGATCACTGCATTCTCCACCGTGGTTTCGATGATCGCGTTCCTGGCGATCTGCTGGTGGGCCTGGTCGGCCGGCCGCCAGCCCGCCAACGCGGAGTCGGCGCTGCTGCCGTTCGCGCTGCCCGACGAACCGCTCGCCGCCAGCCAAGAGCGCAGCCCCGCGGGCGGCGCCAACCATACCAAGCAGGGACACTGAGTCATGAGCGACTTCTTCACGGATTTCTGGAGTTACTACATTGCCGCCATTGCGCTGGTCGGCATCGTCTGGTGCGTGTGGCTGCTGTTCTCGCAACGCAAGGTGACCAAGGTGGCGGGCGCCGGCCAGGACACCGGCCACGTGTGGGACGGCGACCTGCGCGAACTGAACAACCCGCTGCCGCGCTGGTGGATGTGGATGTTCCTGCTGGCGTGCATCTTCGGCCTGGCATACCTGGTGCTGTATCCCGGCCTCGGCTCCTACGCCGGCGTGCTCAAGTACTCCTCGCAGGGAGAACTGGCGGCGCACCGCCAGGCTGCCGAACAGGTGCAGAACGAAATCTACGGCAAGTACATGAAGATGGACGTCAAGCAGGTGGCGGCGGACCCGCAGGCGCGCGAGATCGGCCAGCGGCTGTTCCTCAACTACTGCGCGCAGTGCCACGGCTCGGACGCGCGCGGCAGCCGCGGCTTTCCCAACCTGACCGACGCCGACTGGCTGTATGGCGGCGAGCCCGCCACCATCACCCAGACCATCACCAAGGGCCGCAACGGCGTGATGCCGTCGCAGGCCGCCACCGTCGATGCAAAGCTGGCCGGCGACGTGGCGCAGTACGTGCGCTCGCTGTCGGGGCTGGCGTCCGATCCGATCCGCGCCTCGCGCGGCGAGAGCACCTTCAAGTCGACCTGCGCGGCCTGCCACGGCTCCACCGGCAAGGGCAACCAGGCGCTCGGCGCGCCCAACCTGTCGGACAACGTCTGGCTGTACGGCAGCTCGGAGGCGAGCATCGTCGACGCCATCCTGAAGGGCCACAACAACCATATGCCCGCGCACGAAGAGATCCTGACGCCCGAGCGCATCCGCATGCTGACCGCCTACGTATGGGGGCTGTCCAACAGCGGGGCAGGCACCGGGAGCGGCCAATGAGCGTGGCAGCATGCCTGCGTGACCCTTGCGCGGGCGGAGACAACAATCCATGAACGCCCCCGAACCGGAGCCGCTTGCCAGGTCTGGCACCTCGCAACCGGCCCAGCGCGAGAGCGCATCCGCCACGGCGGATGCGCAGAGCTCCGACGAAACCCTCTACGAAGTCCGCCGCAAGATCTATCCGCGCTCGGTGTCCGGCGCGTTCTCGCGCTGGCGGGTCTGGATGGTGGTCCTGACCCAGCTGTTCTTCTACGGCATGCCCTGGCTGCAATGGAATGGCCGCCAGGCCATGCTGTTCGACCTTGGCGCGCGCAAGTTCTATATCTTCGGCCTGGTGTTGTGGCCGCAGGACGTGATCTACCTCGCGGTGCTGCTGGTCATCTCCGCGCTCTCGCTGTTCCTGTTCACCGCCATCGCGGGCAGGCTGTTCTGCGGCTATGCATGTCCGCAGACGGTCTATACCGAGATTTTCATGTGGATCGAGCGGCATGTCGAAGGCGACCGCTTCGCGCGCATCCGCCTCGACGGCGATCCGTGGAGCGTACGCAAGCTGCGGCTCAAGGCCTCCAAGCATACGCTGTGGATCCTGATCGCACTGTGGACGGGCTTTACCTTCGTCGGCTACTTCTCGCCGATCCGCGCGCTCGGCGCCCAGGTGCTGAGCCTGTCGCTGGGCCCGTGGCAGACTTTCTGGATGCTGTTCTACGCGTTCGCCACCTGGGGCAACGCCGGCTTCATGCGCGAGCAGGTGTGCAAGTACATGTGCCCCTACGCACGCTTCCAGAGCGTGATGGTGGACCGCGACACCTATGTCGTGACCTACGACGTGGGCCGCGGCGAGCCGCGCGGCAGCCGCTCGCGCAAGGCCGACTACAAGGCTTCGGGCCTCGGCGATTGCGTGAACTGCAGCATCTGCGTGCAGGTATGCCCGACCGGCATCGATATCCGCGACGGCCTGCAGTACGACTGCATCGGCTGCGGCGCCTGCATCGATGCCTGCAACCAGGTCATGGACAAGATGGCGTACCCGCGCGGGCTGATCCGCTACACGTCGGAGAACGCCATGCGCCGCGCACTCTCGGAAGCGGTGGCGCGCAAGCGCCTGGTGCGTCCGCGCACGGTGGTGTACTCGGTGATCTGGCTGGCCCTGGCCGCCGGCTTCATGGCCTCGCTGGCCATGCGCACGCCGCTCAAGGTGGACATCATCCGCGACCGCGGCGCGCTCGGCCGGGAAGTGGAGGGCCGCTGGATCGAGAACGTGTACCGGCTGCAGTYGATCAACACGACCGAAGCACCGATGCGCGTCGCGATCCGCGCCGAGAGCGACGAACTGAAGGGCCTCGCGGTGGAGTACGACCACAGCGCCGGCAACCTCGATCCCACGTCGAACCGGCTGATTCCGATTCGCGTGCGCGTGCCGATCGAAGCCGCGGGCCACGGCACGCACAAGATCCAGGTCACGGTGAGCACCGCCGGCAGCGAAGCCGGAGGCGCCAGCGCCGCGGAGATCAGCCAGAGCACGAGCTTTATCGTGCCGCGCAATCTGTGACGCCGGCCGCCGGAGTCACAGGTCAAACACGCAACATAGAGGAGGCCAGATGACGCAGCAAAGCAATCCCTGGTGGAAGGAGCCCTGGCCGTGGCTGCTGATGAGCGGCCCGCTGGTCGCGATGGTGGGCTGCGGCTTCACCATCTGGCTGGCGATGTCGCATCCCGACCAGCCGGTCGTGGAGGGCGTGTCGCGGCACGGGCTGGTGGTCGAGAAGGCCCGAGGCGCCACGCGCGATGCAGTGCCGGCCGCGACGCAGGCGAGGTGACCATGAGACTGCGCTGGCTGATGTGGGTGCTGTGGCCCGGTTTCCTGGTGGGCGGCCTGACCACCGCGCTGGTGTTCTCGATGATCGATCCGGGGGACCTGCATTTCTTCGGGCAGCCGGTGGAGGCCTCGCGCGAAGCGGTCTACACGGTGGGATTCCTGTTCGCGTGGGTGCTCTGCTCGTTATCGAGCGGGCTCACGCTGTACACGATGCCGACGCGGCTGGCCGACACCGACGAGCTGGAATGAGGCGGCCGCGCCGCGCGCGCCGCCGGAGATCGGCCTGGCGGCCTAGCAGGACTTGTTGACGATCTGCTTGATGCCCGGCATGTCGACCAGCTTGACGTGGCGCTGGCGGATCTGGATCAGCCCGGCTTCCGCGAAGCGGGAGAACAGCCGGCTGACCGTCTCGAGCTTGAGCCCGAGATAGCTGCCGATTTCTTCCCGGCTCATGCGCAGCACGAATTCGGAAGACGAGTAGCCGCGCGCGGAAAGCCGCTCCGACAGATTGATCAGGAAGGTGGCGAGGCGTTCTTCGGCGCGCATCGAGCCGAGCGTGATCAGCATGACCTGGTCCTGCGAGATCTCCCGGCTCATCAGCCGCATGAACTGGTGCTGCAGGGACGGCAGGGAGCCGGACAGCGCTTCGAGATCGCCGAAGCGCACGACGCAGACTTCGGTATCCTCGAGCGCGGTGGCATCGGACGCATGCTGCATCTCGCCGAGGCCGTCCAGGCCGACGACTTCGCCGGGAAGGTGAAAGCCGGTGATCTGGGAGCGACCATCTTCCATGGTCAGGTGGGTCTTGAGCGTACCGAAGCGGATCGCATAGACGGCGGTGAGCGGGTCGCCGAGGCGGTACAGGGTCTCGCCCTTGCGTACGCGCACCCGCTCCTGCACCAGCGTATCCATTTTCTCGAGGTCCTGCTGCGACATGCCGACGGGCAGGCAGAGCTGGCCCAGCGAGCAGGTGGAGCAGCGGGGCGACATCTCGGTGATGGGAATGGAGGTGAGCAATTGGGGCCTGTCCGGTTTGGCGCAGTCAATCCAGCGCTGTGGGGCAGGCGCATGGCGTTGAGAGCTTGACGTTGAAAGCGTCGGTTTCAGGCACCGTCGGCATCAGCCCTGGCGCGCGAGTCTGGCGCGCTTGCACCCTCTGGCGGGATGCTGCGCACCGTTGCTCGTCGTCATGTCTGCGATCACGCGCATTGGCGCGGGCGCTGGGCAGGAAATCGACAGCGCCTCTGGGATCTGCGGGGGCGCGTTAGCCGCATTTTAACGCGCGAAACGTTACGACAGGGAGTAGAAGTTGACCATAGGCGTGCTTTTCAGTGTATTTACCCTGGCCTTGCTGGGTGGCGTGCACTGTGCAGCGATGTGCGGCGGGATCGCGCTGGCCGCCGAGCAGGGCGGTGTCGCGCGGGTGCCGGCGACCATCCTGCGGCGTCCCGGCCACTGGCTGATCGAGTTGCTGGTCATGCATGCCGGCCGGCTCAGCATGTATGCGGTGCTGGGGGCATTGCTCGGTGCGCTTGGCGCCGCTGCCTGGAAGGCGCAGTACCTGCCGGTGCAGCGCTGGCTGTTCGGCGCCGGCAGCGTGATGCTGGTGGTGTCGGGGCTGTGGATGCTGGGCGGGCGCACGCCCGGCGCGGGCTGGCTTGAACGGCTGGCTGCCCGCGGTGCCGGCGGCTTGCTGCTGGGCTTGGCGGCGGCCGGACGGCTCGCCGGCACGGCGTTGCCGCAAGCGCGGCTGCTGCGCCGCTATGGCATGGGGCTGGCATGGGGGCTGGTGCCGTGCGGCATGGTGTATGGCGCACTGGCCATGGCGCTGCTGGCGGGCAACGCCGCCTCCGGCGCCCTGGTGATGGCCGTGTTCGGCCTGGGCACCTTGCCCAACTTGCTGGTGATTTCGGGGCTGTCGGGCTATTTCCGGCAATGGTCGCGCCGTCCGCTGGTACGCGCCGTGGCCGGGCTCGCCGTGATCGGCTTTGGCGTGGCGGGCGTGGCGCGGGCGCTGCTTTTGCCAGAGTCGCTGGCGGCGCATGGCTTCTGCCTGGTCTTCTGAGAGGCGCTCCGGTGACGCGCCGCGCACTCGGACAGGTCGATTCGCAAGGGAAGCGGTTGCAGGTTTGCCAGGGAATGCCATACAATCGCAAGAACAGCGATATCGCGCAGCGTAATTCATCGTGGCATCGCCGGTTAGCATTCGCATCTCAGGGATGCATGCCAGGAACCCCCGGGCAGGTATGACCGCCAGGGACCGTTCCCCACCCGCCGTCCGGTTTAAAAGATTCGGTTCAAAAGACCAGCCTCGGCAGGGCGGGGCGAGATAAGCCACGCAGGTCCGATATCCGTTATTTTCTTGCGCCCGGGGCGATCGATGTCGCGCCGGACAAGTCCGCCACATCAGGGGGGAGGCGCGACGCAAGGGCTCCGTCGACCGGCAGGTAGAGCCGGTGGCCGGGCGATCTCCTGCCGGTCAGGTCCGGCATCCGATGCAAAAAAGAAAGCGCACTGCCGGCAATGCAACGAGCATGCGGTTGGCTGCGCGGACAGATGGCGGTGGCAATCCCTACCGCTGAACCCGCAATCTCCAGTGCGTCCCGGATATTCAGGGGCGCAGGTGCAAAGACAGGCTGCACGCAATCAACATGAATACCCAAGAGGCGAAGATCGTCCTCGAGACCGCGCTGATCTGTGCGCAGGAACCTTTGCGCGTCCATGACATGCGGCGGTTGTTCGCCGACGACGTCGGTGCCGACACCATCCGGGTCCTGCTCGACGAGCTGCGCCGCGACTG
The DNA here is from genome assembly GCF_056397345.1 of Cupriavidus sp. 05N38. NCBI lineage: Bacteria > Pseudomonadati > Pseudomonadota > Betaproteobacteria > Burkholderiales > Burkholderiaceae > Cupriavidus > Cupriavidus sp. 05N38. Next base: position 9,314 of record NZ_JBFTNF010000071.1, on the reverse strand, counting down.
GGAGCAGCGCGGCGTGGAACTGGTGGCGCTGGCCAGCGGCTGGCGCTTCCAGAGCCGCCCCGCCATGCGCGAATACCTCGACCGGCTCAATCCCGAGAAGCCGCCGAAGTATTCCCGCGCGGTGATGGAGACGCTGGCGATCATCGCTTACCGGCAGCCGGTCACGCGGGGCGATATCGAGGAGATCCGCGGCGTCACGGTGAGCACCGAAGTGGTGAAGAAGCTCGAAGACCGCAGCTGGATCGAGGTCATCGGGCACCGCGACGTGCCCGGACGCCCGGCGCTGTACGCCACCACCAAGGCCTTCCTCGACGACCTTGGCCTGCGTACGCTGGACGAGCTGCCGCCGCTGGAAGACATGCAGGCGCAGTCGCAGGTCGCGTTGCTGAACCAGGAGCCGATCGATTTCGAGTCCCTGGGCAGCGTACCCGCCGGCAGCGACGAAGAAGCGTTCGCGCTGGCGGCGCCTGACGAGGCTGAGTCCGCCCAGGCGGATCCCGCCGGGCAGGCTGCTGCTGCCGAGGGTGAGGCCGAAGCTGCGGCACTGCCCGAGGCGGATGCGGAGCCGGTTCGGGAGCTGGCTACGGCAGGTGAGCCTGCAGTGCAAGCCGCTGTCGGGCCCGCAAGCGTGACGTCCGGTGCAGGCCCGGGCATCGAGGAAGAAGAATCCGCCGCCGAGGCGGAGCCCGCCGCGACCGACGGCGAGGCAGATGAAGAAGCGGAAGAGCGAGCCCCGGCCAACGGTTACCACGTGCAAGTGGCCTCCGGCGAGCAGGAGCCCGAAGCCCCGGCATCGTCGGGCATGAACCCGGCGAATCCGGCGCACCCTAGCGAGCACGATGAGCTCGACGAGCGCGTGTCCAACTGAACACCATGCAACATCCGAATGTGAATACCTTGTCCGATTCTGTTGATCAAGACGTCCGCCCGGCGGATGCGCCGGCCGGCGACGCCGGCAACGGCGCCGAAGGCGCACCGCGCCGCAAGGGCCTGCGCCGTGGCTTGCGCAACCTGGTAGCCACGCGCCGCCAGTCTGCGCAGGACCGCGAGGGCGGCCGCCCCGCCGATGGCGAGCAGGCCGCCGCTCCCGAGGCTGGTGCGTCCGACGCCCAGCCCGGACAGGGCGACGGCGCGCGCAAGGGGCGCACCCGTGGCAAGCGCAAGCCCGCCGAAGGCGAGGCGGCACAGGCCGGCGAGCAGCAGGGCGAGCGCCCGGCGCCGCGTGGGCGCCGCGCAGCCGGTGGCGACGCCGCCGGTGTGGGCGAGGCAGGTGCCGAAGTCGCCGGCGAACGCCAGCGCGACGGGGCACGACCCAACGGCGCACGCAAGCGCAAGCCTCAACAGGGTCAGGGCCAGGGTCAGCAGGGCCAGGCGCAGCCCCAGGGCCGCCGCGGCGGCGCCGAAGGCCAGCAGGGCGCAGGGCGCCAGGCAGGCAAGGGCAACAAGGGCAAGGGCGGCGGCGCACAGCGCCCGGCGCCGGGTGCGGCCGACAAGGCGCCGGCCGCTGCCGCGGCAAGCGGCGAAGATCTGTTCCGCTTCGTGATTTCCGGGCAGTACGACCAGGAAGACGCCAGCGGTGCGCGTGCCAAGGTCAAGCCAGTGCGCGAACTCTCCGCGGACGACGACGCTCCCAAGCTGCACAAGGTGCTTGCCGAAGGCGGCCTGGGCTCGCGCCGCGAGATGGAAGAACTGATCCTGCAAGGGCGCGTGTCGGTCAACGGCCTGCCGGCCCATATCGGCCAGCGTATCCTGCCGGCCGACCAGGTCCGCGTCAACGGCAAGCTGATCCACCGCCGCGTGTCGACCAAGCCGCCGCGCGTGCTGCTGTACCACAAGCCGTCCGGCGAGATCGTCAGCCAGTCGGATCCGGAAGGCCGTCCCACCGTGTTCGACAGCCTGCCGCGCATCAAGGCAGGGAAGTGGGTGGCCGTCGGCCGCCTCGACTTCAACACTGAAGGCCTGCTGATCTTCACCTCTTCGGGTGACATCGCCAACAAGTTCATGCATCCGCGCTACGGCGTGGAGCGCGAATACGCGGTGCGCACGCTGGGTGAACTGGCCGAGGCCGATCGCCAGCGCCTGCTGCACGGCATCAAGCTCGACGATGGCGAGGCCAATTTCCTGCGCATCGCCGATGGCGGCGGCGAGGGCATCAACCACTGGTATCACGTGGCGCTGACCGAAGGCCGCAACCGCGAAGTGCGTCGCATGTTCGAGGCGGTTGGCCTGACCGTGTCGCGCCTGATCCGTACCCGCTACGGCCAGTTCCTGCTGCCGCGCGGCCTCAAGCGTGGCCGCTGGCAGGAACTTGAAGCCGACGATGTGCGCGCGCTGATGGCATCCATCGGCCTGAAGGCGCCGTCGAAGGGTGACAGCCAGCCCAAGGGCGGCAACAGCAAGGTCACCGGGCGCAAGGCGCGCACCGAGGCGGCCATTGCCGGCATGCCGATGCCGACCGGCATGGACGGCCTGCCGCGCGTGAACCGCGGCAACGGTCCGCGTGGCGGCGGTGCCGGTCGTGGCCAGCCGGATCCCATGCAGACGTCGATGGGCTATATCGGTGGCCCGACCCTGCTGACGTCGCATACCACCAAGCTCGGTGGCGGCGCGGCGGGCACGCCGCGCGGCCCTGGCGGCATGGGTGGGCGCGGTGGACGTGGCGCCCGCGGCGCCAGCGGCATGGGCGGCATGGGCGGCATGGGTGGCATGGGTGGCATGGGTGGCATGGGTGGCATGGGCGGCGGCCAGGGTCGCGGCCCGCGCCGCGGCGGCGGCGGCGGCGGCGAGGCGAACGGAAATGTGATGCCGCAGCCTGGCAAGGCGAACGGCAATCGCCGTCCGCGCGGCGGCGGCCGGGACGGCAACCGCTGACGCTTTTGTAGTGCCGGGTGGCGGGGATTACGGTCGGGAAGGAGTGAGGCGCGTCGCGCATTGTCCTCCCGTCCGGGTTTCTCCCGGCTATCTCTTTGCCTTTTGCACCGCAACGGCGTATAATCCAAGTCTATTCAAAAGTCATCCTGAAAAAGGATGGGCGAATGATGGGCATTGCGCCCATTTTTTTTTGGTTCGCCCAATCCGCATGCATGCCGTCCTTGCGCGGCGCGCCGGTCGGGGTGACGGGCAGGCAAGCAGGCTGCGAAGCCGTCTTCAAAAGAAAGGCGGCAGTGCCGGTGGGCTGGGTCTGCCACGGTATTGATGGCCATTATTCGGGAATACAGTGCATCTGGCAGATTTGATCGAAACCACCCTGAACGGCATGGGGTACGAGCTGGTTGAGCTCGAGCGCGCTCCGGGCGGATTGATGCGCGTCTATATCGATCAGCCTGAAACCGGGATTGTCATCGAGGATTGCGAGAAGGTAAGCCGTCAGCTTACCCACGTGCTCACGGTCGAGAATATCGACTACGAGCGTCTCGAAGTGTCCTCGCCGGGGCTGGACCGGCCGCTCAAGAAACTGGCTGACTACGTCCGCTTTGCGGGCCAGGAAGCCAGGGTCACGCTGCGCCTCCCGGTCGACGGCCAGAAGAACTTCGTCGGCATCCTGCAGGCACCCACCGGCGAGCCGGGGGCGGAGCAGATCGGCCTGGAGTTCGACGGCAAGGACGGCACGGCACTGCTGGAATTCGCCATATCCGATGTCGATCGCGCACGCCTGGTGCCGGTGATCGACTTCAAAGGAAATCAGAAAAAAGGGAACAAGCAATGAGCCGCGAAGTTCTGTTGCTCGTCGATGCGCTTGCGCGTGAGAAGAACGTCGACAAGGATGTGGTATTCGGTGCGCTGGAAGCGGCACTCGCTTCGGCAACCAAGAAGCGCTTCGAGGAAGACGTGGATATCCGTGTCTCCATCGATCGTGAATCCGGCGAGCATGAAACGTTCCGCCGCTGGCTCGTGGTCCCCGATGAACAGGGTCTGCAGGAGCCGGACAAGCAGATCCTGATGTTCGAAGCGCGCGAGCAGAGCGCCGACATCGAGCTCGACGAGTTCATCGAAGAGCAGATCGAGTCGGTCGAGTTCGGCCGTATCGGCGCGCAGGCCGCCAAGCAGGTGATCCTGCAGAAGATCCGTGACGCCGAGCGCGAGCAGATCCTCAACGATTACCTCGACCGCGGCGAAAAGGTCATGACCGGCACCGTCAAGCGGGCCGACAAGAAGGGCCTGATCGTGGAATCCGGCCGCGTGGAAGCGCTGCTGGCCCGCGACCAGATCATCCCGAAGGAAAATCTGCGCACCGGCGACCGCGTCCGCGCCTATATTCTGAACGTGGACCGCACCGCGCGCGGGCCCCAGATCGAGCTCTCGCGCACTGCGCCCGAGTTCCTGATCAAGCTCTTCGAGAACGAAGTGCCGGAGATGGAACAAGGCCTGCTGGAGATCAAGGCGGCTGCCCGCGACCCTGGCGTGCGCGCCAAGATCGCCGTGGTGGCGCATGACAAGCGCATCGATCCCATCGGCACTTGTGTCGGTGTGCGCGGCACGCGGGTGACCGCGGTGCGCAACGAGATCGGCGGCGAGGCGGTTGATATCGTACTGTGGTCGGAAGATCCGGCGCAGTTCGTGATCGGCGCGCTGGCGCCGGCGCAGGTACAGTCCATCGTGGTGGACGAGGAAAAGCACAGCATGGACGTGGTGGTGGACGAGGAAAATCTCGCCGTCTCCATCGGACGCAGCGGGCAGAACGTACGCCTGGCGTCCGAACTGACCGGCTGGCAGATCAACATCATGACGCAGGAAGAATCGGCGCAGAAGCAGGCCGAGGAAAGCGACGTGGTGCGCAAGTTGTTCATGGCCAAGCTGGACGTGGACGAGGAAGTGGCCGACATCCTGATCGACGAAGGATTCTCCACGCTGGAAGAAGTGGCCTATGTGCCCATCAGCGAGATGCTGGAGATCGATGCCTTCGACGAAGACACCGTCAACGAGTTGCGCAACCGCGCACGCGATGCACTCCTGACGATGGAACTGGCCCGGGAAGAAAAGGTGGAAGAGGTGTCGCAGGACCTGCGCTCCCTCGACGGCCTGACCCCGGAACTGATCGGCAAGCTGGCCGAAGGCAGTATCCATACGCGTGACGAACTCGCCGAACTGGCAGTCGACGAACTGGTCGAGATGGTCGGCCTGGGCGAAGAAGAGGCCCGCGCGTTGATCATGAAAGCACGGGAACATTGGTTTAACTGAGGGACACGCTCAACCAGATTGACTGAGCGCGTATTCCGCACACGACTGTCCCGACGTATAAACCGAGCATTGAAAGGGTTTGAATGGCAAGCACAACAGTTGCCCAACTGGCCGCAGAACTGAGCCGCAGCGCAGCTGCCCTGCTGGAACAATTGCAGGCAGCTGGGGTGGGCAAGGTGACGCCTGAAGACATCATCACCGAATCCGACAAGACCAGGTTGCTGGACTACCTCAAGCGTTCGCACGGTCAGGCCGACGACAGCTCGCGCAAGAAGATCACGCTGACCAAGCGTGAGACTTCCGAGATCCGGCAGGCTGATTCCACCGGCAAGACGCGTACGGTACAGGTCGAGGTGCGCAAGAAGCGTGTCCTGATCAAGCGTGACGAGGCGGCTCCCGAGGGCGCAGCCGATGGCCACGACGCCGCCGACGTTCAGGTCGATGCGGCCGAGCAGGCGCGCCAGGATGAGGAAGCCCGTCAGCAGGCAGAACTGCTAGCGCGCCAGGAAGCCGAGCTGAAGGCCCGCCAGGAGGCGGCCGAACGCGAGGAAGCCGAACGCCGCGCCAAGCAGGAAGCACTTGAGGCCGAGGAGCGCCGCCAGGCTGAACTCGCCGCCCGCAAGGCGGAAGAGGAAGCTGCCGCGCTACGCGCTGCGGCCGCCACGGCTGCGCCCGAAGACGACGATTCGCGCAAGAAGGCCGAGGACGACAAGAATCGCCTGGCCGCCGAACGCGCCGCCGCACAGAAGGCCGCCGACGAAGCCAAGCAGGCTGCCGACAAGGCGCGTGCCGAGCAGGACGCAGCGCGCAAGCGCCGCGAGGCTGCCGAGGCCGAGGCCCGTGCCATTCAGCAGATGCTGAATGCGCCGGCGCGCGTGCTCAAGGCGCCGTCCGAACGCAAGGCCGAGGAAAAGAAGGCCGAGCAGACCGGCACGCTGCACAAGCCGGTCAAGGCGCCTGGCACCGAGGTCAAGAAGGAAGACAAGAAGCCCGCCACCACGGCAACCGCCACCACCACGGTCGACAAGAAGACCGGCAAGGTGGTCAAGGCCGGCACTTCCTCGACCTGGCAGGACGAAGGCTCGAAGAAGAAGGGCAGCGGCCTGAAGACACGCGGCGATTCGTCGGGTGGCGTGGGCGGCTGGCGCGGTGGTCCGCGCGGCCGTGGCAATCGCCACCAGCAGGACGATCGCGGCACCAACTTCCAGGCGCCGACGGAACCGGTGGTGCGCGAAGTGCACGTTCCCGAAACCATTTCGGTGGCGGATCTCGCCCACAAGATGGCCGTCAAGGCATCCGAGGTCATCAAGCAGATGATGAAACTCGGCCAGATGGTGACCATCAACCAGGTGCTGGACCAGGAAACCGCCATGATCGTGGTGGAAGAAATGGGCCACAAGGCGTTTGCCGCCAAGCTGGACGATCCGGAAGCGCTGCTGGTGGTGGGCGGCGAGGAACACACCGACGCCGAGCAACTGCCGCGCCCGCCGGTGGTGACCGTGATGGGTCACGTCGACCACGGCAAGACCTCGCTGCTGGACTACATCCGTCGCGCAAAGGTCGCGGCTGGCGAAGCCGGCGGCATTACGCAGCATATCGGTGCCTACCATGTGGAAACCGAGCGCGGCGTGATCACCTTCCTCGACACCCCGGGTCACGAGGCCTTCACGGCCATGCGTGCACGCGGTGCCAAGGCGACCGACATTGTCATCCTGGTGGTGGCCGCGGACGACGGCGTGATGCCGCAGACCAAGGAAGCCATCGCCCACGCCAAGGCGGCGGGCGTGCCCATCGTGGTGGCGATCAACAAGATCGACAAGCCCGAAGCCAACCCGGACCGCGTCAAGCAGGAACTGGTGGCCGAGCAGGTGCTGCCGGAAGAATACGGCGGTGACTCGCCGTTCGTGCCGGTGTCCGCCAAGACCGGCACCGGCATCGACGACCTRCTCGAGCAAGTGCTGCTGCAGGCCGAAGTGCTGGAACTGAAGGCWCCGGTGGATGCCCCGGCCAAGGGCCTGGTGGTGGAAGCCCAGCTCGACAAGGGCAAGGGCCCGATCGCGACCATCCTGGTCACCAGCGGCACGCTCAAGCGTGGCGACGTGGTGCTGGCTGGCAGCGCTTACGGCCGCGTGCGCGCCATGCTGGACGAAACCGGCAAGCCGACCAAGGAAGCGGGTCCCTCGATTCCGGTCGAGATCCAGGGCCTGTCCGAAGTGCCGGCCGCCGGTGAAGAAGTGCTGGTGCTGCCCGACGAGCGCAAGGCGCGCGAAATCGCGCTGTTCCGCCAGGGCAAGTTCCGCGACGTCAAGCTGGCCAAGCAGCAGGCGGCCAAGCTGGAGACCATGCTGGAGCAGATGAGCGAAGGCGAAGTACAGACGCTGCCGCTGATCGTGAAGGCCGACGTGCAGGGTTCGCAGGAAGCGCTGGTGCAGTCCCTGCAGAAGCTCTCCACCGACGAAGTGCGCGTGCAGATCGTGCACGGCGGCGTGGGCGRCATCTCGGAGTCGGACGTCAACCTGGCCACGGCCTCGAAGGCGGTCATCATCGGCTTCAACGTGCGTGCCGATGCCGGCGCGCGCAAGCTGGCCGAGAACAACGGCATCGACATCCGCTACTACAACATCATTTACGATGCGGTAGACGAGATCAAGGCGGCGATGTCGGGCATGCTGGCTCCGGAAAAGCGCGAAGTCACGCTCGGTACGGTCGAGGTGCGCCAGGTGTTCCGCGTGCCGAAGATCGGTGCGGTGGCCGGTTGTATGGTCACCGATGGCCTGGTCAAGCGTACCGCCCTGGTACGGGTGCTGCGCAACAACGTGGTCATCCATACCGGCGAGCTCGATTCGCTCAAGCGCTTCAAGGACGACGTCAAGGAAGTCAAGCAAGGCTTCGAATGCGGTCTGTCGATCAAGAACTTCAACGACGTTCAGGAAGGCGACCAGCTCGAGGTTTATGAAATCACCGAGGTGGCGCGCACGCTGTAAGGCGTGGCGCGTGCGGCGGCCCCATCCGCGGATGGGGCCGCCGCGGCCGTCTCGATAAAACCGCATTGAATGGCCAAGAAAGGCAATATCTCCTCTCGCAATCTCCGGATTTCCGACCAGATCCAGCGTGACCTGGCCGCGATGATCGCGCGCGAGTTGCGCGATCCCCGCCTGGGGCTCGTCACGCTGCAGTCGGTCACCCTGACGCCCGACTACGCGCATGCCAAGGTGTACTTCACCGTGCTTGGCGCCGATGCCGCAGTCGCGCAGGGCATCCTCAACGAAAAGGCCGGCTACCTGCATTCGCTGCTGTTCAAGCAACTGCATATCCATACCGTGCCGACGCTGCACTTCCATCACGACACCTCGGTCGAACAAGCCATCGAGATGTCCAAGCTGATCAGCGAAGCCAACTCGACGCGCGCGAAAGAAGACTGAAGAAAGCGGCCCGTCATTGCGGGCCGTTTTTTCATCCTCCGTGCTTCCGTCTGTCTGCCTGGCCGTTTCCCTCGCCCGTCTTTCCCCCCTCATGACCGATCCGAAAACCAATCGCCCGCCCCGGCAACCGCGCCGCGAGGTGCACGGCGTGCTGCTGCTCGACAAGCCGCTGGGCCTGTCGTCCAACGATGCGCTGGTGCGCGCCAAGCGCATGCTGCGCGCGCTCAAGGCTGGGCATACCGGCACGCTCGACCCGCTCGCCACCGGCCTGCTGCCGCTGTGCTTCGGCGAGGCCACCAAGTTCTCGCAGGACCTGCTCGAGGCCGACAAGACCTATGAGGCCGAGGTGCGCCTGGGCATCCGCACCGCCACCGGCGATGCGGAAGGCGAGGTGATCGCCGAGCGCGAGGTGGCGTGTGACACCGAGGCACTGCGCGTGGCGATCGCGCGCTTCACCGGCGAGATCGAGCAGGTGCCGCCCATGCACTCGGCGCTCAAGAAGGACGGCCGCCCGCTGTACGAATACGCGCGCGCCGGCCAGACCGTGGAGCGGGCGGCGCGCCGCGTCACCATCCATGAGATCACGCTGCTCGGCTGCGGCCTGCCCGCGGCGCCCACCTTCACCATGCGGGTGACCTGCAGCAAGGGCACCTATATCCGCACGCTGGCCGAGGATATCGGCGAAGCGCTGGGCTGCGGCGCGCACCTCACGGG
>NZ_JBFTNF010000070.1:0-33349 GCF_056397345.1 Cupriavidus sp. 05N38 | reverse complement strand
GATCAGCATCGAAAGATCAGGTGCATTCGCAATGACTTCACGCACAAGATGACGACCTCGCTCACACGTGAAAACCAAACGTTGGGCATCGAGGACTTGTCTGTGCAGGGAATGACTGCAAGCGCCAAGGGGAGTGTCGACAAACCGGGAAGAAATGTCCGTCAAAAGGCTGGCCTGAACCGCGCCATTCTCGACGTGGCATTTGGGGAGATTCGTCGCCAGATCGAGTACAAGAGCACTTGGTATGGGACAACGCTAGTGACTGCGGATCGCTTCTTTCCTAGCTCAAAGCGTTGCTCATGCTGCGGCGAGGTAAATTCGGCTTTGACGTTAAGGGATCGAGAGTGGACTTGCGTAAGCTGTGACACGCGCCATGACAGAGACTTTAACGCGAGCGTCAACCTTGAACAAATGATTTCACTACCCGAGGCTGTCGGGAAAGTTAAGCCTGTCAGATACGAGCCTGGCCAGTCAGGAGGTTCGGGGCAGGAACCGGACGCGCACATTTGTGCACGTTTTGGATAGCAGCTACTCTATGTGGGCATCGGCACCGAGATTGTCGATCATCACAAGCAGCGCGCGGCGAGTCGTTTCCACTTCCTTTTCTGGAATGCCATTCAGGGCCAATGCGTTGACTTCTTCGGCAAGCGGAACAAGTAGCTTCTTCAATTTCTTGCCCAGAGGTGTCAGGAAAACGTAGATATTCTTGCGGTTGTCGGGTCGCTGTTCGAGGCTGACGTAACCCAGTTTCTCCATGGTCTTGAGCGCGACGACCGTGGTGGGTTCCATCACGCCGGCCTCTATGCTGAGCTCGCGCTTCGTGAGGCCGTCTCGCTCCCATAGGATGCGCAGGAAGGTCCAGTGCCCCAATTGCACATCGTGGCGGGCAAGCCTCGTCTGTAGCGCTCGCAGAAATCCCCGCGTCGCGTCCTTGACGAGATGCGCCATCCGGTCGTTGGGCACTCCTTCGTGCCAGTGCCGCAGCATGCGACTGGCAATTTCCGTCTCTCTGGTGTTTCTCGGCATGGAAAGGTCCGGACGGCTCTTCGAGAGGAAGAGCGGATTATCGCAAATCCGGCTCTGGCATAGGCCGCACGCCGGGGGCCGGTATGGCGCAGCGTGCGGATGAGGGTATCGCCGGCAGGATTTACTTATGATTCTAATATTAACATCATGCCAGGGATAACCAGCTTGGACATTCAACGGCACGTGGAGATTTGTCCAGCAAAAGCCGCAATGCGGATGACTACGTCACCGTAGGCAGAGCCTCAGCACGTTCCCGACGTGCGTCGATGCTGGGCGCGGGATCTACTGGTCATACGTGATAGCGCGGCCGGATGGCGGAGACGCCGATGCGTCCCCGCTCAAGACCCGAGGCGACCAACTCTACCGTTGTGCCATATGCTCGGTATTGCGCGCCGTGAATTTCATCGTTCTCCCGCAGGAGTTCGAACTGCGGGGACCTGCGATTGCATTTTCGATATCCGTACCGAGTGGAGAACTCTACTCCGCAACTACCTGGGCCACCTTGATGGCTTCGACATAGCGCGCTGTCTCGTCGCCGAGCGCCTTCGTGTAGTCCGCGCTCGACCCACCCACCGGCTCTATGCCTGCGATGTGCAACTGCGATATGACTTCGGGCATTTTGACGGCATTCGCGATGGCATCTGACATCTGCTTCACCACGGCATTAGGCGTTCCCGCGGCCGCGAGCACGCCGACTGTCACGGCATAGTCGTACCCGGGCACCACTTCCGAGATGGCCGGAATTTGCGGCGCAAGCTTGGATCGCTGCAGCGAGTTGGTGCCGAGGATCTTGACCTGGCCGGACTTCACGAAGCCCGATAGCGATGGCAACGCGGCGAAGACCACCTGCACCTGGTCCCCGATCAGCGCCGGGACGGATTGGCCGGAGCCGCGGAAGGGGATGTGCTTGATATCGAGCTTGAGTGCGGCTTTCAGCGCTTCCATCGATAGTTGATGGGTGCTCCCTATGCCGGAAGAGCCGTAATTGAGTTGCCCCGGCTTCGACTTTGCGAGCGCAATAAAGGATTGGAGCGAGTTCGCCGGCACACTGGCATTGACGGCTAGAAAGAGCGGAGATCTCGCCGCCAATGACACCGGCACGAAATCGCGCTTGGGCTCATAGGACAGATCTTTGTAGATCACAGGGTTGATTGTCATCATTGACCCATCAGTGACCAGAAAGGTATAGCCGTCGGCGGGACTCGTTTTGAGCGCCTGCGCGGCCACGACACCATTGGCGCCGGGACGATTCTCGACCACGAACGGCTTGCCCAGCCGTTGTGTCAATTGCTGCGACAGCACACGAGCAACGGTGTCAGGCAGGCCACCTGGCGCATAAGGAACGATCAGCCGGACCGCCTTGTTAGGCCAGGCATCGGGGCTTGCCAGAGCCGTCGTTGGGGCGAATGCGGCGGCCGCCAGGCACAGGCACAGCCTGCGCCGTGTGAGATGGTTTGTGGGGCGTCTCATTTCTTGTCTCCTCTCTTTTTATATAGGGCACTGCTAGACCGGCCAAGCCTGATGGGGCAACTCGATGTCCCGGGCCTCGCGCGCCGAGGCCAGCATCGCGAGACAGACCGCGAGCGTAGCCTTTGCCCAGGGCCCGTCGTGGCGTGGGCGCCGTCCGTGTACGACGGCGTCAATCAATTCGTCAATGACCTCGAATCGTGGCACCGCCGGCGCTGGCAGCGGGATGTGTTCGCGTTCCCGATCACCATAGACCCAGATCCCGTCGGGCATGGGGCGGATGTCGGCGTGCTCGCAGCTGACAATAACAGGGCCGAAGTGCTGGTTGGCGAGTGGGGGTTGGGCGCTGGCCGGCGGTGTCCACGAAGGGCCGCCGTAGGTGGCGTCTGCCTTTAGTCGTGCTTCCGCCTCGGCCGAGCCGATGCCGGCCAGCCTGCGGCGCGCCTTTCCATAGTCCTCGTCGTGGGCTGAGAAACCCATTTCGGTGAATTCGCCGTTCCAGGGGTCCGAATTGAAACGGCCATAGCCGCTATAGGTCAGGGAGGCATAGCTTCCGTTCTCAAACCAGAGCATGGCGGAATATGCACCTTCCGTCGGTCTGGCTGGATCCCATTGCCCGAGTGTCGCCCTGACCCGACTGGCCGGGGATCCGGCGAGCAGGCGGACCACGTCGACCTGGTGCGCCGCCTGGCTGAAGACGACCCCACCGCCAGCCTCGGTCTGAAGTTCCTCTGGGCGTCGCGGCCGGTACATAAAGTCCGTGTAGTTCAGCGCATGGATCATCCGCACTGCGCCGAAGCGGCCCGAGTCGAGGAGGCGACGGGTGTGCAGATAGGGGGAATCGAAGCTGTGGCAATGCCCGACGATCATTTGCACTCCAGCACGGGCGCACGCCTCGATCATCTGGTCGCACTCCGCCGTCGACAATGCCATCGGCTTCTCGACCAGCAGGTGCTTCCCATTCGCCGCGGCAAGGCATGCGTGGGCGGCGTGGAACTGATGTGGACTGGCAATGTAGACGGCATCGATATCGGGCGAGAGCGCCATCTCGGACAGGTCCTCGTATACCGGGGCGCCGAAATCGCGCGCAAATTGCCGGCGCGCAGTGTCACGCGGGTCGCAGGCGGYGGCGAGGACGATGCGGTCGTCTGCAAGGAAAGTCGGCAGCATGAGTGAGAACGCGCGGCCGAGTCCGACGACGCCCAGGCGCACCTTTCCGTCAGGTTTGCGTTTCATAGCTTGATCACCAGTTCGGCGCTCTTCGCCCGCGAGACGCAGATCATCACTTGGCTTTCCATCTCTTCCGGCATCAGGACCATGTCACGGTGGTCCGCCTCGCCCGCCACCAGTGTGGTGCGGCAGGTACCGCAGGTTCCGCTCTCGCAGGAAGACGGCACGTCACAGCCATGCTGGCGCAGGACATTCAGAATACTCATGCCCACCGGAACCTCGAAGCGCTGCCCAGTGCTGTTCAGCACGATATCGAACGGCTTGTCGTCCGCGCGCACCTCGCCCCCTTCGTTGAAGCTTTCAAAGTGGATCTTCGTGGCGGGCCAGTGACCCGACATGTCACGCACGGCGTCCATCAGCCCCCGCGGGCCGCAGCAGTAGATGTGGGTGTCGCACGGCCTCTCCAGCACCGGCCACAGGTCGAATGCCTTGTCGGGACTCCCGAAGTCATGATGGATCTTCACCTTGCCCCGGAGTTCGGGTGCCTGCAACTCATCCAGGAACGCGGCGGTCTCCGGTGAGCGCGTGAAATAGTAGAGCTTCCACTTGGCCGTCGACAGTTCGCCAAAGCTGCGGATCATCGACAGGATGGGCGTGATGCCGATGCCACCGGCGATGAAGATGAATGCCTTGGCATTGTCGACGAGGGGAAATGCGTTCTCCGGCACGCCAACGGGAATCAGGTCGCCTTCCCTGGCGTCGTCGCAAAGACTGATGGAGCCGCCCTTCCCGTTGGCGTCACGCTTCACGGTGATGATGTAGCGGTGACGTTCCGCGGGGTCGTTGCACAGCGAGTACTTCCTCAGCAGGCCGTTGGGCGCCTGCACCTTGATATGCGAGCCCGGCGTGAAGGGCGGCAGGTCGGCGCCATCGGGCAGCACGAACTCGAAGCTGCGGATACCCTCCGCCGCATCATGGATGCGTGTGATGCGCAGGAGCATCTGCGTATCAGAGTGGGGCTGTGTGATGGTCGTCATAAGTCTCTCTCTCGTCAGGCGTCGAATCGCATCGACAGGTCGATGGCGCGTACGTCCTTGGTCAGCTCAACCGCCACGAACTGAGCCGTCCAGTCTGTGCGCTCGATGTCCTCCCGCAGGGCATCCTCGACATTGCGATGAAGCGCCTGCTCGAGGCTCTCGTTGTACTCGAACATCCTTGCTCCCAGGGGCGCGCGTCTCGACACGAGTCACGCGCGATTTTGTCAAATGCTGTATGACTCATAGGTGGACGGGTGGAAGATATCTTCCACCGGCACCAGGCGCTCGGACAGTCCTTGACCATGGTGATGCCGCACGAAGGTTTCCAGAGTCCGGCGGTTCGCTTGAACACCATAGGACCAGTAGTCCTCGCCGAGTGTCTCGCGAGCGGCCTTCAGCATCTCCTCGACAAAGGGCATCGTCACCTTCGTCGCCGACGTGTCGGACAGCTGTGCGAGTGCGTGGGCCTTGGACTGGCTGAAGGCCTTGAACACCGCGCCGGGAAGCCAGGGATGGGCTTGCACCAGTGTCTTCCGGACGCCAACCACGTGCATGATCGGAAAGACACCCGTGCGACGGAAATAGTCCTTGGCGTCCGCGGTAGGGTCATCGAACAACCAGGCAATGTTCTCGTTGCGCAATGCCGTGGCGCTAGGCGGCCGGGGGGCGATGAATCCATCGATTTCGCCGCGGTCGAGCATGTCCGAGATCGTGCGTCCTTCCGGCGCGGCCTCGACGCGAACGTCGGCCGGCAACTCGAGCTTGACCTTCTCAGGGCGGCCCGGCGTATCGATGCCGCCGCGCACCCACGTGACGTCGGACGGGCGGACACCGAACTCGTCCTGGAGGAGCGCTCGCGCCCATACGATTGCGGTGAGCTGGTATTCGGGGATGCCGATGCGGCAGCCCTTCAAGTCTTCAGGCCGCTTTATGCGGTCCTTGCGAACATAGATCGATGTATGGCGGAAAGCGCGCGAGAGAAAGACGGGGACGGCGATGTACGGGCAGTCGCCTCGCGAGTGCTTGACCAGGTAGCTCGAGAAGGAAAGCTCCGTGATATCGAAGTCCTGGCTGCGCATCGCCCGGAAGAACATCTCCTCCGGGTTGAGCGTCATGTAGACCGGATCGACACCGTCGATCTGGACCCGACCATCGAGCAGGGCGCGGGTACGGTCATAGTCGCCCATGGCGACGGAAAGGCGTAGTTTTGTCATTGTGTGATGGCCTTGGGGGCGGGGTCTGACGAATGAGGCGGCGCCGAGAGCTATGCCCTGATCGAGTAAGAGGGTTCGAGCTCCGGCCGCTCCTGACCATCCGCCCATACATAGGAGACATCGAAGGTCCGCCAGTCGTCCGTCTTCGGCACGACGGCCTGGAACGCGCAGATGTCGGGCGCAATCACGTTGGCGCCGGTGCCGATCGCGTCGCTGCCTGCCTGGAAGGCCTTGACGGCATCCAGCATCTGCTTGCGGAACTCGACGATGGCGAGGTCGCTGGCGCCGAGCCGATCATGGGTTCGGTCCGCAATCGGCCCCATCGTCAGCCACATTGCCACGTCCTGGTTGGGAAAGCCCGAGATGCCGGTGAAGTTGCCAGCTTTCATGGCCTGTCGATCCTGCCAGAAGCGGTTTTCCGTATTGCGCAGCGGCCGATAGTACGGGTCCAGGTCCACGCCCACGGTCTGGCGGAGGAACTTGCGCCAGGATTCGGTCTCGGGTGTCTGCGCAGGATGGCCCCAGGCAATGAAGTAGAACGCCGTGTTCGTGTCATCCATCGGGACGTTGACGTTGGCGACGTTGTAGAGATTGTTCGGAGGAATCAGTGCCGTCGCAGGGGCAACGAACACGGTCGAGCGGACATAGTCGTGGGTCTGCGCCTGGTGGATGGGCCGGCGGATGGCGGCATACCGGAACCCGTAGCTGCCGCGCTGCACCTGCAGGCGCGGCGCCTTGTCGGTCGACGGGCGCAGCCAGAGGTTGGCGGTGGCCTTTGCGCCGTTCACCCGCGCCGGAACTATGTCGGAGCTGTGCAGGCTGGAACTGTGGGCCGAATCGATCGCTCCTTCGAGCACCTGCGCCCAGTTGCAGGGCAGGAGCACCTTGGCAATGCTCACGCGGGCGTCTTCAGTCGGCGCCCATGGTGGCGGCGTGAATTCCGGTACCGATTCCGCCGGGCCCATATACGCCCAGACCATCTCACCCCATTCCTTGGTGGGATACGCCTTATGCTTGACCTTTTCTGCCATGCAGCTCGAGGTGGGCTCCGAAACCATCTCCAGCACATTGCCTTCGACGTCCATCTTCCAGCCGTGGTAGAGGCAGCGCAATCCGCCTTCTTCGTTGCGGCCGTAGACCAGAGAGGCTCGACGGTGCGGGCAGTACTCGTCCATCACGCCGACTCGACCATCGCTGTCGCGGAATACCACCAAGTCCTCCCCGAAGACGCGCGCTTTCACGGGCGCACCGTCAGGCTCCGAGACCTCCTCGATCAGGCAGACCGGCGTCCAGTGTCGTCGCATCAACTGCCCCATCGGCGCCTCACCTTCAACTCGACACAGCAGTTCGTTTTCTTCCTTGGTGATCATTGCATCGCACTCCTGGCGGACGTCTCCCCGTTAGGGTCGGTCGCGCATATCGCTTGTTTTCGAGAAAAAGCTTAGTGAACTAAGCATAATGAGGCGAGACGGCGATGACAAGAAGGCAGTATGGAAACCAAGGGAAAATACTTAGAGGAATAAGTATTATTGCCGTGCGAGAGCTCAAAGTGGCTTAGACGTTGCCACTGAGCGCGTGGGCGGTGTCGCAGGATTGGCCAAGGGGCATTCACCGCGTGAGCGGGCGCGTCTGACGAGCCGCAGGCGTCACAAAGGGACGCTGCACTGCGCTAGCAATGGATGAGGAGTGGAGCGTAGGGTCGCTTTGTCCGTCTTTGTTTGATGCTTGCCGGCAGGCTCTTACCTCCGCGATTCGACAACGAGCCTAAGGGGTGCCAAGCCTTGAGGCCGCAGGACAAAGCAAAAAAGTTGGACTGCTGCGCAATGGCGTCAATGCAATCGCGACCCTGCCGCAAGCAAGCGCTCCAAGCCCTGGGCCAATGTCATGCCTAAGGCTCGCAGCCAGCCGTGGATGTTTATCACGTGCCGCCGATAGATAGCGTGGTGGAGCAAGGCCGCGAGTCTGCCTTCGACATGCCAGCCGTCATCCTTGCCCGGCGTGGCGGCTAGCTTTGCAATCGTGCTGCTGCCCGCCAGGGCGACCAGGGAGCCGTGGTCGCGGTAACGAAATCCCGCGGCCGATTTGCCGGCGAGGTGCTGTGGCAATGCTTTGGCAAGATATAGCGCTTGCTGGTATGCGACCTGCGCCCGGGTAGGAAGCTCGGCCTCTAGGTCCCGCAACCTGCAGCTTGCGCAGTCGCCAATCGCATAGATATGCTCGTCGACGACACACTGCAATGTGGGCAGAACGCGAATTTGTCCTTTCGCATTGACCGGCAACTGGAATGTGCCGAGAAGCGCAGGCGCGGCAACGCCCGCCGCCCAGATGACAATATCCGTCGGCATCGGCGGCTGTCCTGCGACTGTCAGGCCATCCTGGCTGACCGACGTCACCTTGGCGTTGCATTGGACTCGGATGTTCAGGCTCGCCAGTTGCTCGCCGACGCGCGCGGCGATCCGTGTACCCATGCCTGGGAGAACGGCAGGAGATGCTTCAATCAGGCAAATATCCACGCCCGCCACCGGGTCGAGCCGGTGGATGCCATAGCGATTCAGTACTCGAGATGTTCTACGCAACTGGGCTGCAAGCTGGACACCGGTGGCACCAGCGCCAACGATGGCGACTCGCATCTTGGCGCTCTGCGCTTGTTGCTGAGTGTCGGCCAGCGCGGTACGACGGCGCAAGGCGGTAAATACGCGCTCACGCACTTCCTCCGCGCTACTGACGCTGTCCAGCGTCAAGGCGTGCTCCCTTGCTCCCGGCACGCCAAAGTACTGGGTGACACCGCCAACAGCGAGCACCAGTTTATCGTAGGCAATGGACTGGACCTGGCCATTCTCGCCGTCTCCCGTGCCGGAGAGAGCAATGGAGATGGTGCGGTTGCTACGATCTACCGCTTGCAGTTCGCCTTGTACAAAGCGAAACCGATGACGTTCAGCCTGCAGGGCGAAGGAGGTATGGTGGACAACGGGCTCAAGGCGACCTGCAGCCACCTCATGTAGCAAGGGCTTCCACAGATGCGTGGGACTACGATCGATCAGAATGACTTCGGCTAGGCCGCGCTTGCCAAGACGCCGGCCGAGGCGCGTGGCCACCTGTAGTCCTGCGGCGCCGCCGCCGACGATAACGATCTTTCTCATGGGAATCTCCGCAATTTGGGTCTTGCAAGCCGTGGCACGCAGGCTGACGATCTAGCTCACTGCCGGCACAGCTGTGGCGCGGCAAGCGCTATGGGAAGGGGACAGGCCATTCGCGATCAACTCCAGCGTGTGGAAGTCCGGCCAGACCGCGCCGGTGGAGTTCGGAAGCGTTGTCCCCTCATATTGCGGCACGTCGCTGCCTTCCGGCTGTACGGCAGCGGTATGCATCCCAATGGATTTGGCGGCGCGCAGGCTGCTTTGCGTGGCGCAGATCAGCAACGCGCGGTGCGCCGGCACGCCTGTTGTGCGCAGTATCAGCCTGTAGAGATCAGCTTCTGTCTCTCTGGAGGATAGGGCGTCGGCAGTGGCGACCACGGTGAAACGATCGGGCCAGTCCGGTCCGATGGCGGCGTCGAGCAGCCCACACAGTATCCGCGACGAGATGGGGGCCGCGAGTGCCAGTCGAGCACCATCCATCTCAGCGCTATGCATGAGTGCTGCTGCCTGGGCGCGGATGCGGATGCCACAGCCGTCGCGATAGGTCGCTTGTTGCGAGTGAGCGGAGCCGCCTTTTTGCGAAGCGTTATCAATACCGTACCTTAGTTCGTCCGCCCGGATGAGCACATCGTCCAGGGTAAGCACTAGCAATTCAAGCGACATCTTCCGTCCCCTATGCACTGCGTTTTTCGATACGCGGACGCGATTGCGTTTCCGGTCAGAGCACTATAAGGTAGCCGCTTCATATTGAAAAATTAGTTTATAAAACCGACTGATAGGTTTTCTACTATGAATAGAACCACCACTTTTCGGCAGCTCAACGCCATCGATGCCATTGCCCGCCTGGGTGGTGTATCTCGGGCAGCGGAGGAGCTGCACATCACGCAGCCCACGGTGTCGCTGCAGCTCAAGTTGCTGGAGGAGGCCATCGGGGCGCCACTGGTGCAGCGTGCGGGCCGGGGTATGCAACTCACGCCTGCGGGCGAGGTGATGGCCGGCTACGCCGGGCAGATACTGCGGCTCTGGCGCGACGCCACCGAGGAGGTGGCGGCGCTCAAGGGCAGTCTCGCGGGGACGCTCCGGGTGGGTGCCATCACGACTGYGGAATACCTGCTGCCATCGATGCTGGTGGCATTCACGGCGGACAGCCCAGATGTCAAGATCAAGCTTCATGTCGGCAATCGCGAGGAGATCGTCCGCATGCTCGCGATGCATGAGATCGACCTCGCCATCATTGGCCGGCCACCCACGGATATCCGCACTCATGCGACCGCCTTTGCCAAGCATCCGATGGCGTTTATCGCGGCACCGGACCATCCGCTGATGTCGCGCCGCCATCTCACCCTGCAAGATCTGGTAGAGGAGAATTTGCTGGTGCGCGAACGCGGCTCGGGGACGCGCAACACCGTGGAGCGTCTTTTCAAGGAGGCGGGTCTGCGGCTGCCTCGGGGTTCCGAGCTTTCCAGCAACGCGGCCATCAAGCGGATGGTGTCTGCGGGCCTGGGCGTAGCGTTTCTATCTCTGCACGCGTGCACACTGGAGTTCCAGGCAGGGCTGATCGGACTTCTGCCGCTGCAAGGCAATCCCATCGAGCGCGACTGGTATGTGTTGAACCTGCCGGGTGTACGCCTGCCGCGCGTGGCGGTTGCCTTCCGGGCCTATCTGGTGGAGCAGGGCCAGGCGGAGATCAACCGGCAACTGGAGTCATTCGACGTGATATTGCGCCGGCTGCATGCGCGCGCGCGGCGCATGCGCAAGGCAACGCCCATAGCGGGCGAGTCTGCCTGAACGGCTGGTGGGAAGGGGCGCGCCGGGATGCATCTTGTCCCTGCCGTGCTCCCGGCGGCGCTAGGAGGAAGCCGTTTCGCCGCTGTCCAGCGCCCATTGCCGGAAACTGGCGTCGCGCGCCAATAGCCTGCGCGCGGTGTTGTAGTCTGGCGGGTCCACCCGCGCGCCCTCGGCGGGCCGACCATCGCGAACCGCCTCGTACCTGCGGACATTATCCTGCGCTTGCACGACCTGTTGCGCAGACGGTGTGAACGCCGCGTGGATGGCGGCGATTTGATGCGGATACACGGTGCATTTTGCCTTGAGCCCAATCCGGCGGGCCCAGGCCAGGTCGGCCGACAGCGCGGTGGGATCCTGGTAGTTGAACGGGCAGTCGATCGGCACGCAGCCTGCGGCAATGCAATCGACCAGGAAGCGCGCGCGGATATGGTGCAACTCGATGCCGTCCTGGGCGCGTACCGCATCCAGATCCGCGCTCAGGTCCTCGGCCGCCAGCAGGCAGGCGCTGATCCGCTTGCTGGCCGACAGGATAGCGGCGGCGCAGACGATGCCGCGCGCGGATTCCAGTGTCGGTACGATCTCCGTTTGCCGGGGCGCTACGCCGAATTCGCGCTCCAACCTGGTGATTTCCTGGTCAAGTAACTCGATCTGCTCCGCCGTTTCCGTGTGGGGAAGGAAGATGGCGGCGGGCGCGCCTGGCATGACGCTGCGCAGGTCGTCCCGTCCATCGCCATCGAGCTTGTTGATGCGCACGGCACCGACGATACCGCGCGCGCGGCATTCGGCCATCAAGGCAACGATCCGCGCGCGCGCTGCGGGGCGGTCTGCAGGGCTGGTGAATTCTTCGAGGTCGGCGACCACCACATCGGGGCCGCTCTCCATCGCGGTGTGCTGAAGTACCGGGTCCAGGCCCGGCACGAAGATCCAGCTGCGCCGCAGCGCTGCCGGTCGCGTCGCCACACGTTGGGGCTGGGTGCTCATGAGGAATCTCGCATTCTGTATTGCATTGAGATCGGGCGGCAATCAGGCGCCCTGGAACAGTACGGTAGCAGCGGCCTCACCCGCCCGCAGGCGCGCCAGGATGGCGGGCTCGGCTTCATCGGACGCCAGTGCCTGGTCAATGATGCCGGCGGCCACATCCGAGGCCAGGAATACCACGCCGTTGTCGTCCGCCAGGACGAAGTCGCCGGGATTGACGGTGACACCGCCACAGATCACCGGCTCGTTGACGGCGCTGCGGCCTTCATCGATCCGCTTCGTGGTGAGGGCGCTGGTGCCCCGCGCGAACACCGGTATCCCCATCGCACGCAGTTCCAGGATATCTGTTGTCACGCCATCCACCACGATGCCTTTGGCGCCCGCGCACAATGCGGCGGTGCCGGTAACCGCGCCAACCGGCGCGTGGGCGTGATCGCCGCAGGCGTCGATCACCAGTACGTCGCCGGGCGCGAGGCGGGCCAGCGCGCGGTTCACGGCAATGGCATTGGGTGTGGCCAGGCGCAGGGTGACGGCACGGCCAACAAACTTCACATTGGGCGTGAGCGCCCGGATTTCGTGGCTCGCAAAGCCATCTTCAAGGAAGTGCCCGAGTGTGGGAAAGCTTACGCGTTCAAGCCGGCTCAGTAGCGCGACGTCGAGGTTGATTTGCATGGTATCGGTCCGGCAATGCGGTTCAGGACAGCGAGGTCTTGGCATCCATCGGGGAGGCCGGGGCAGACGCCTCCTTCCTCAGTGTCTCGGCAAGCAGTAGCAGCGCCACGGCGGAAATCAGCGCGGACCCGATCATGTACCACGCCACCGACGAGCCGCGGCCCGTGGCGGACAGCAGCGCCGTTGTGATGATCGGCGTGGCCGCGCTGCCCAGCAGACCGGACAGCATGTAGCTGATCGACAGGCCGGAGTAACGCACCTTGGTGCCGAACAACTCGGCCAGGAAGGTCGCGATGGGACCGTAGTTGGCGGCGAAAGCGGCCATCATCAGCAGGTAGCCAAACAAGGCGAAGGCAAACACCTTGGTGTCGAGCAGCCAGAACAGCGGGAAGGCGAGTAGTGCCTCGGCAAGTATCCCGCCAATGATCACGGGCTTGCGGCCGATCTTGTCGGAGAGCAGGCCGAACAGAGGCAGCAGCACCACGCAAAGCGCGCACGCGATCAGTGCGATCGATAGCATCTGGTTGCGCGAGAAACCCAGCGTCTGGGTGCCGTAGGTGAGGCCAAAGGCGACGATCAGGTTGAAAGCCGTGCCGGTGGACATGGTAGCAATGCCGCCCAGCAGGACCTGCTTCCACGATTTGGTCAGAACTTCGGCCAGGGGAATCTTGACTTGTGCGGCACTGGCCTTGACCTTGCTGAACGACGGCGTCTCGGAGGTATTCAGTCGAATGTACATGCCCACGCCGACCAGCAATACGCTGGCCAGGAATGGGATGCGCCAGCCCCAGGACAACAGGGCCTCATTGGACATCACCGTATTGCTGAGCAGAAATGCCAGGTTGGCAATTAGCGTGCCGGCAGGGACGCCGATCTGCACCCATGAGCCATAGAGCCCGCGCCGGTTGGCCGGTGCATGTTCCACCGCCATCAACACTGCGCCGCCCCACTCACCCCCCAGCGCAAGGCCTTGGATGACGCGCAGGGTCAGCAGGAGAATGGGCGCCCAGATACCGATCGAGTGGTAGTCCGGCAGCAGGCCGATGGCGAACGTGGCCGTGCCCATCATGATGAGCGAGACCAGCAGCATGGACTTGCGGCCCACCTTGTCGCCGAAATGCCCAAACAGCGCGGCGCCGACCATGCGGGCTATATAGGCCGAGGCAAAGGTCCCGAAGGCCAGCAACGTTCCGGTCAGCGGGTCGAAGGCGGGGAAGAAGACCTTGTTAAAGACCAGGGCCGAAGCCGTGGCGAAATAAACAGGTCGTACCACTCGACCGTCGTGCCGATGACGCTGGCGGCGGCGATCTTTTTCATATTGCGGGGTGGCTGACCGGTTTCCGGCGAGATGATGGGGGCGTTGTCGGTGTTCATGTGGCTTCCTGAATGGCGCGCAAAGGCGTTTTCGACCGGGTGGTCAGACCAATATATCGTAGACGACCAGAAAAACCAGGGTAATAGGTAGTTTCTCTAGGTCTGGTGGGCGGGTGGTCCGGCCTGTTTGGTCGTCTGATGTACCGTTTTCCCGAACACGCAATCTGTGTGCCAGCCAAAAAAGTACTTTATTGGACTCTTTTAAACCAAGTTGATGCGCATGCGTGGTGCGCGTGGAGGCTGGCGGGAGCGGGGGATGGTCAGGTTTGCCCTGGATGGGTGCGAAGGGTAGGGGGTTATGACCCGGCTGGCCCCGGGTCCGGCAGGTCTATTCGGCAATATGCTCGATCTCTTTCCGAGAGGCGGGAGACGATTGCCAGCAGGTGGAAAGCCATGGCATGGCGTGCCCGTATGGGGTCGCGGGCCACGATGGCGGTTACGATCCGGTCGTGTTCACCTACCGCAGCGCGCCAGGCCGATGCGTCCACAAAGTGCTTATCCAGGCGCTTGTATAGCGGGCTGACTTCGCAAAGATCCCAGACATGCGTGACGACTGATGCCAGGGCGGCATTTCCGCAGGCATCGGCGATGGCTTCGTGGAAAGCCCGGTCGTGGGCGAAGTCGTCGGCTTCCGGAGATTGATCGGGATTCATCTGCCGGTGCGCTTCTTCGATGGCGGCGATCTGCTCTGGCGTGCCGTGCTGGGCCGCCAGGGCGGCACACTCCGGTTCGAACAGGGTGCGTGTTTCCAGCAACTCAAACGGACTGGCTTCCAGCGCGGCTCCAAGGCGGCTGTCGATTTCCGTGCTGGCGTCCGATGCTGGCTCGGTGCCATTCGCGGTGTTCACCCCGGTCTCCTTGGGTTCCAGCACGAAGACGCCGCTACCGACGCGCACTTCGATATAGCCGCCGATTTCAAGGGCGATCAGCGCTTCGCGCAGCGTCGAGCGCGCGACGTTGAGCTGCTCGGCGAGCTCGCGCTCGGCCGGCAGGCGCTCACCCGGGGCAAATTCGCCGGCACTGATTTTCCTGGCAATCTGGTCTGCGATCAGCCGGTAGAGGCGCTGAGCTGAAACTGCTTGAAGGGATGACATTGGAATGGGTGCCACGGTGGAATTGACTGATGGTCTGATCAATACCCAAAACCGGCCCTCAATTCAAGGGGTGTCATGGAAGTCCCTCCAGTTTTCGACGATTGTCGAATCGTTGGTCCGGCCAATATGGTCCCAATAAAAAGTGACTCATAGGACTTATTTTTGTTCCGTGTTCATCGATGTGAGGGTAATTTCCCTTTGATTGGACGGACCACCGGGTCAAATATCAGAATTGATTTGGCGTTTCCGAAAGAAAAACATAGAATTGGTCCGGCCATCAGTCTACCGGTAGGGTCGCAGGATGCAATGCGACGCCGGGAACACCTCTAACAAGACTAGACGGGTCGAAGACCCCGGATACAACGCCAAACCAAAGGAGCAATGTCATGAAGAACGCAGACCTGGTCCGCCGCAAGGATGCCGCCACCCCCCGCGGCGTCGGTGTGATGTGCAATTTCTACGCCGAGCGCGCCAAGAATGCGGAGCTTTGGGATGTGGAGGGCAATCGCTATATCGACTTTGCGGCGGGCATCGCGGTGCTCAACACCGGCCACCGTCACCCGCGCCTGATCCAGGCCATGCAGGAGCAGATGGAGCGCTTCACCCACACGGCCTACCAGATCGTGCCCTACGCCAGCTATATCGAGCTGGCCGAGAAAATCAATGCCCGCGTGCCCGGCGCATTCGCCAAGAAGACCGCCTTTTTTACCACGGGCGCCGAAGCCGTCGAGAACGCCATCAAGATCGCCCGCGCCGCCACCGGCCGTCCTGGCGTGATTGCCTTTTCGGGCGGTTTCCACGGCCGCACCATGATGGGCATGGCCTTGACCGGCAAGGTCGTGCCTTACAAAGTCGGCTTCGGACCCTTCCCGTCAGATGTGTTCCACGCGCCGTACCCGTATGCCTTGCACGGCGTAAGCGTCGAGGACTCGATCAACGCGCTGCAGCAGTTGTTCAAGGCCGACATCGACCCGAAGCGCGTCGCAGCCCTCATTTTCGAACCCGTGCAGGGCGAGGGCGGATTCAATGTCGCGCCCGCGGAATTTGTGCGCGCCCTGCGCGCCATCTGCGACGAGCACGGCATCCTGTTGATTGCCGACGAGGTGCAGACCGGCTTTGGCCGCACCGGCAAGCTCTTCGCCATGGAGCACTACGACGCGGTGCCCGACTTGACCACCATGGCCAAGAGCCTGGCTGGCGGCATGCCCTTGTCGGCCGTTTGCGGCCGGGCCGAGATCATGGACGCGCCGGCCCCCGGCGGCCTGGGCGGTACCTATGCCGGCAATCCGCTGGCGGTGGCGTCCGCGCTGGCGGTGCTGGACGTGCTGGAAAGCGAAAAGCTGATCGCGCGCGGTGCGGCGCTTGGCCGCAAGTTGCAGGACAAGCTCGATGCTCTGAAGTCACGCGTGCCGGAGATCAGCGAAGTGCGTGGCATTGGCGCCATGATCGCCGTGGAGTTCCGGAAGCGCGACGGCAGTCCGAATCCGGAGTTTTCCAAGCTGGTGCAGGCCCGCGCCATGGAGAAGGGGTTGCTGCTCCTGTCTTGCGGCGTCCACGGCAATGTCGTTCGCTTCCTGTTTCCGTTGACGATTTCCGACGAAGTGATGGACGAAGGCCTTGAAATCCTGGCTGGCGCACTGCTTCAGTAAGCCGCGAAAAAGGCCGTTCGGCGGCGTCAAGCAGTCCGGGCTTGGCCGCGAAGGCTCGAAGTACGGCATCGAGGACTACCTCGAAATCCAGTACCTGTGCATGGGCGGCCTGGATCGCTGAGTCGTCCGGCAAGTCGCCGCATACAGAAAATTCAACGAGCCCGGTCGCCGTTAATTCAGCGGCGGCCGGGAAAGCAACGGAACCAATGACATGAGCAACCAATCTCCTCGCACTTCACAGGCCCTGCCTGAGCGCAATGGCGGTCAGATCCTGATTGACCAACTGATTATCCAGGGCGTAAAGCGCGTCTTTCTGGTGCCGGGAGAAAGCTATCTGCCTTGCATCGACGCGCTGTACGACCATCAGGACAAGATCCAGCCCATCGTCTGCCGGCAGGAGAGCGGAGCAGGCTATATGGCGGAGTCCCATGGCAAACTCACCGGCGAGCCTGGCATCTGCTTTGTGACGCGCGGCCCGGGCGCCACGAACGCCAGCATCGCGGTGCACACGGCGTACCAGGATTCGACGCCCATGATCCTGTTCGTTGGCCAGGTCGGAAATGACTTCTACGAGCGCGAAGCATTCCAGGAGATCGACTACCGCCGCATGTTCGGGGAGATGACCAAATGGGTGGCGCAGATCGATCGCACCGATCGCATTCCCGAATTCATCGCGCGCGCGTTTGCGGTGGCCACCAGCGGCCGGCCTGGCCCGGTCGTGCTGGCGCTGCCAGAGGACACACTATGGGGCAAGGCCAGGGTCGCCGACGTCCCGCGCTATCGCCGTGCGTACAGCGCGCCCACGCCGGATGCCATCGCGTCGCTGGCCGAGTTGGTCGAGCAGGCCGAGCGGCCGTTCCTGTTGATCGGCGGCTCCGGCTGGACGCCGGAAGCCGCCCGACAGATGGAGGGGTTTGCCGAGCGCTTTGCGTTGCCGGTCGGGGTTGCGTGGCGCCGCCTGGAGTGCTTCGATAACCATCATCCCAATTTCGCCGGCCACGTGGGCTGGGCGATGCCGGATTCGCTGCGCCAGCGCGTACTGGAGAGTGACCTGCTGATCGCCGTAGGCACCCGCATGGGCGAGGCAACCAGCGAGGGGTATACGGTGGTGGAAAGCCCGCTGCCGAAGCAGCGCCTGATCCATGTGTACCCGGACGCCAACGAGCTTGGCCGCGTGTTCCATCCGACGCTGCCCATTGCCGCCGATGTCGTGTCGTTTGCCGCCGCGGTGAGCCAGCTATCGCCAACGGCCGCGCGCGGTGCGCGCAATGCCGGCCATGAATCGCATCAGGCGTATCTGTCGGAGCAAGAACCCAAGGCCGCGCCCGGCGCGCTCAACCTCAATGTCGCTGCTTGCCACGTGCGCGACAACGTGCCAGAAGACACCTGCATCACCGTGGGCGCTGGCAACTACGCGCTGTACCCGCATGCCTACTACCGCTTCAAGGGCGTCGGCACCAGCCTGGCGCCGACCGTGGGATCGATGGGCTACGGCCTGCCCGCCGCCATTGCCGCCAAGCTCGAGAACCCCGATCGCACCGTGATCTGCTACGCGGGCGATGGTTGCTTCCAGATGAACCTGCAGGAGCTCGGCGTGGCCATGCAGTATCGCGTCGGGATCGTCGTGCTGGTGTTCAACAACGGCATCTGGGGCACTATCCGCGCCCACCAGGAGCGCGAGTTCCCTGGCCGCACCGTGGCGCTGGGCTTCGACAATCCGGAATTCAGCGAACTGATTCGCGCTTATCGCGGCTATGGCGAGATCGTTGCAAGCGATGAAGAGTTCGGTCCCGCGTTCGCGCGTGCGCTGGCGTTCGCCAATAGCCAGCAATTGCCGGCATTGCTCGAGCTGCGCTATGACGCCGACGGCATTGCGCCCGGCATGACACTGTCGCAGATCCGCTCGGAAGCCTTCGCCCGGCAATCCGACGCCAAGTAATGGCCACGACCGTGCAAGGAGAAATGAGATGACCGCACTCGCAATCAATGGCGACCGCTTGTGGCAATCGTTGATGGACCTCGCGGCGATCGGCGCCACGCCCAAGGGCGGCAACGCGCGCCTGGCGCTCACTGCGCTTGACGGGCAGGGTCGCGACCTGGTGACCGGATGGATGCGCGATGCCGGCCTCAGCGTGACGGTCGACAAGGTTGGCAATATCTTTGGCCGCCGCGCCGGACGCAACGACGCGCTGGCTCCGGTCATGACCGGCAGCCATATCGACACGCAGCCCACCGGCGGCAAGTTCGACGGGTGCTACGGCGTGCTGGCGGGGCTGGAGGTCATGCGCACCCTCAACGACCACGGCATCACCACCGAAGCGCCGCTAGAGGTGGCGATCTGGACCAATRAAGAGGGCTCCCGGTTTGTCCCGGTAATGATGGGTTCCGGCGTGTTCGCCGGCGTCTTTCCGCTGGAGATCGCACTGTCGGCCACCGATACCGACGGCAAGCGCGTGGCGGACGAACTGGCGTCGATCGGCTACGCCGGCGATGCGGAAGTCGGCCGCCAGATTGGCGCATACTTCGAAGCGCATATCGAGCAAGGCCCCGTGCTGGAAGCGGAAGACAAGGTGATCGGCGTAGTGACCGGATCGCTCGGCCTGCGCTGGTATGACGTCACCGTGACCGGCATGGAGGCGCACGCCGGCCCCACGCCGATGCCTCTGCGCAAGGACGCGCTCTACGGCGCCACCTTCCTGATGCAGGAAGTGATTCGCATCGCCAACGACTTCGCGCCGCACGGGCGCGGTACCGTGGGCGTGGTCAATGTGCATCCGTCGTCGCGCAATGTCATCCCCGGGGCCGTGAAGTTCACGGTCGACCTGCGCCACCTCGATCCTGCGCGGCTTGCCGAGATGGATGCACGGCTTCGCGCCGCCTGTGCCGCCGTGGCGGAAGGCACCACCACCGGCGCGGCCCTCGATGTGGCCGTGGAAGACGTGCAGTACTTCGCGCCCACGCCGTTCGCGCAGGAACTGATCGGCCATGTGCGCGAGCAGGCGGCCGCCAGGGGCTACAGCCACCAGGACATCGTTACGGGCGCCGGCCATGACGCCGTCTACATCGCCGGCATCGCGCCCACCGCGATGATCTTCGTGCCCTGCAAGGACGGCATCAGCCACAACGAGATCGAAGACGCCAAGCCGGAGCACCTGGAGGCCGGGGCCAATGTACTGCTCGGCGCCATGGTGGCACAGGCTAACGCCTGAGCTTGCCGATTCCCAATGAATGCAAGGAACCCACGATGAACAATCTGCGAGATCTCGCCCATTGGCGCAAGCAGGCGGAAGCGGTGCCGATCCGTTCGCAAGCCTATATCGACGGCTGCTGGGTTGACGCCGCCGATGGTGCCACCTTCGAGACCCTCAACCCCGCTACCGGCAAGGTGCTCGCCACGGTTGCTGCCTGCGGCGCCGAGGATGTCGACCGCGCCGTGCGTGCCGCGCGCAAAGCGTTTCGGTCCGGCGTCTGGTCGGACTTGCCGCGCAGCGTCCGGAAGGCGGCCCTGCTCAGGCTATCGCAGCTGATCGACGCGCACCGCGAAGAACTGGCGCTGCTGGAAACGCTCGACATGGGCAAGCCCATTGCCGAGACGCTGCAATACGACATTCCCGAGGCCGCTCGCACCTATGCCTGGTACGGCGAAGCCATCGACAAGATATACGACGAGATCGCGCCTACCGGTCCGAGCGTGCTGGCCACCATCACGCGCGAGCCGTTGGGCGTGGTCGCGGCGGTGGTGCCCTGGAACTATCCGCTGCTGATGGCCAGCTGGAAGGTGGCGCCTGCGTTGGCCGCAGGTAACAGTGTGGTGCTGAAGCCGGCGGAGCAATCGCCGCTGACCGCGTTACGGCTGGCGGAACTTGCCGAGCAGGCCGGCATTCCGGCAGGTGTCTTCAATGTGGTCCCGGGTCTTGGCGCTGCCGCCGGGCAGGCATTGGGCCGCCATCCGGATGTGGATTGCATTGCCTTTACCGGTTCCACCGCAACCGGCAAGCGCTTCATGGAGTATTCGGGGCAGTCCAATCTCAAGCGCGTGTGGCTAGAGTGCGGCGGCAAGTCGCCGCACATCGTCTTTGACGACTGTCCGGACCTGGACCGTGCCGCGCAGGCCGCCGCCATTGGCATTTTCAGCAACCAGGGCGAGATCTGCATCGCCGGTTCCCGCCTGTATGTGCAAGGCGGCATCTATGATGCGTTCATGGAGAAGCTGGAAGCGCATGCCGCGCGCATGCAGCCGGGCGATCCGCTGGACCCTGCTACTGCAATGGGCGCCATCGTCGACGGCGCGCAGTTGCAGCGGGTGATGTCCTACGTGAAGAGCGGCGAGGACGAAGGTGCCCGCCTGCGCGCCGGTGGCAAACGTGCGCATGCAGATAGCGGCGGCTTCTATATGCAGCCAACCATCTTCGAGTGCCCGACGCAGTCGCTCACTATCGTGCGCGAGGAAATCTTCGGCCCGGTGCTGGCAGTGACCCGGTTCGATACGGAAGACGAGGCCATCCGCATGGCCAACGATTCGCCCTATGGCTTGGGCTCGGGGCTCTGGACATCCAATCTGGCCCGCGCCCACCGCGTATCGCGCAAGCTGCAGGCGGGGCTGGTATGGGTCAACTGCTATATGGACAGCGATGTGACGGTGCCGTTCGGCGGCGTGAAGCAGTCCGGCTCGGGACGGGACAAGTCCTTGCATGCGCTGGACAAGTACACCGATCTGAAGACGACGTGGATTAGCCTGGAGTGACGATAGAACCAGCAGACCGGACACATCGAGGAAATCATGGCGCAGATTATTCAGTTGAACGCGGTCAACGCTCAGTGACCTGCAGCCGCTAGCCGGTTGTGCGTTACGAGCATGCGCGTCGAGCGACTTGCTCCGAGAAGCTCTGGTGTATTGAGCTGCCCAGCCACCACGTGGCAGGCAGCCGTCGCGGCAGAGTGGATGGCGCCGGCTGGGAAATGCTGTTCGTGGCCGTGGATGACCACGAACAGCGTCGCTTTCACGGCCATGCATCCGGACGAGCCGCGACCGCTACCTGATCCGACGCCTCCTTCGCGGGCGACGATTCGCACCATTCACCGCAGCCATGCCAAGCACTTCCATCAGAATCAGGTGCAGCGCCACAGAATAGGTAGCAAGAATCGAAGTACTTCCGACGCCTTCTGGCTGCCTTCCCCCGGATCCTGGCGCTTCGTTTCGTGTGTTCAATGTCGCCGCTCATCCGGCGGCCCGCGCGGCGTCTAGCACGGCTTCGATGAAGCCCGCCGGGCCGCACGCATAGAGATGCTTTGACGACAAGGGCGAGCCGGAAAAGGACGCCAGGTCCGCGCGATCATCCGCTAGCAGGGTGCGAAAAGCGCAGGGTGCTAGCGAGAGTGCCGGCGCCATCCATCAGCTCGGTTGCGCGGCATTGAGCAAGGCCTCCTCGATTGCCGCCGGCGTGAGGTCAGGTGCCAATTTCCCGACGAACTCGTACAAATGGCGTGGCCAGTAGGCGCCTCGCCTGGCGAGCGCATAGACGGTGCTAGTGGGAAACAGGTGGTCTACGGGGCTTGCATCCAGCTTGCGATCATGTGAGCGGGAGTACGCAACGAGCGGGATGATAGCCAGCCCCACGCCAGAGGCGGCGTAATTCTTCATAATCTCGACATCGGCCCCGCGCACAGCAATCTTGGGCATCAGGTCGGCATCCTCGAAGGCTTCGTGGACGCGTCGGCCAATGGCGTGCTGCTCGCTGTAGGTAATCAGCGGATAACGAGCGATGGCCTCAAGCGTTAGCGGCTGGGCATCGAACACCGGATGGCCACGTTCCCCAATCAGAACATGCGCGAGTTCGTAGCAAGGAATGGCTGCGAGCGTCGGTTGCAGGAACTGAGGCGCGGTGGAAAGCCCGAGGTTCACCTCGCCGGTGGCCACCAAGTGTGCAATTTCCGATGGGGAAGCCTGTACCAGATGTAGCCCCACGCTGGGGTAGCGCTTGGAGAACGAGGGCACGATGTCCTGCAGCACATAGCGGGCATGGGTATGCGTGGTGGCGATGGCCAGGCGGCCATTCGCCTCCCGTCGGTGATCCGCAACGATGTGGGCAATGTCCTCCGTTGCGGCCAACATGCTGCGCATGCATTGCAGCGTCCGTTCTCCAACGTCAGTAAGGCCGAAGATGCGGCTCTTGGAGCGGATTAGCAGCGCTGCCCCAAGGCTTTCCTCCAGCAGTGCGATCTGCTTGCTGACCGCTGACTGGGTCGTATGAAGTTCCCGGGCGGCCCGTGACACGTTCATATCGTAGTCCACGACGGCGCAGAAAGCCCTTACTTGCTGCAGTTTCATGATGCTTCCTTGCTAGGAACAGCGCTCACCCTGGCTGCCCGTGGCGAGTCTCTTCCCATGGTGCGTTCTTGAGGCGGGGCCCCGAACCGCCGGTGCCAACACGACTATTCCAGTTTGGAATCCTAATCTGAAATTTACCATTTCTTGGAAACGTCCCGGGAAACTACCATGGCGGCATGGAAAACCCAAGCGAGACAACAGCATGACCTCCAGCATTACGCCGGCATCCCTC
Organism: Cupriavidus sp. 05N38; assembly: GCF_056397345.1. Taxonomy (NCBI): domain Bacteria; kingdom Pseudomonadati; phylum Pseudomonadota; class Betaproteobacteria; order Burkholderiales; family Burkholderiaceae; genus Cupriavidus; species Cupriavidus sp. 05N38. The sequence continues at coordinate 10,183 of NZ_JBFTNF010000070.1, read as the reverse complement.
GACGCGCTGCAATCCTGGATCGGCCGCAGCGAGACGGCAACCGACGTCGTTACGGTGCCCTTGGCCGAGCGCTTGATGGCCACCCTTGAGTCCCCTCGCAGCACTTCCTTCGCGCAAGGTGTTGAATTTCCCCAGATGTGGTACAGCGTGCTTTTCCCGCGCGTCGTGTCGCGGTCTCAGCTGGGCCGGGACGGCCATCCCGCGCCAGGCGATTTTCTGCCCCCAGTACCGCTGCCAAAGCGCATGTTCGCGGGCAAGCGAATCCAGTTCCTCGCTCCCATACGGATCGGCGACGAACTCACTCGGACGTCCGCCATCGCCTCCGTCACGCCCAAGCAAGGCAGTTCCGGACTGTTGGTCTTCGTGACGGTGCGCCACACCGTCAGCAACGCAGTTGGTAATGTGGTAGTCGAAGAGCAGGATATCGTCTATCGAAACAACGCTCTGGGTGAGGCCAGTGGCCCGGTCAACGCATCGCCGAAAGCTCCTTTCGAAGCGACACATCGATCCATCACCATTGTGGCGGACGCCGTAACGCTCTTCCGCTATAGCGCCCTCTGCTTCAACGGCCATCGCATTCACTATGACTATCCGTACGCCACGGAGGTAGAAGGCTATCCTCGCTTGGTCGTCAACGGAGGCCTCTCCGCGCTTTTCGCCGCCGAGCACGTCCACCATGCCTGGGGTGGAGTGCGCCTGGCAGGCATCACGACGCGCAACACGGCGCCGTTGTTTGAGGGTGAATCATTTCAGGTCGAGAGCCGCACCGGTGACAATCCCGGCGAAATTGCGTTCCGAGTCGTGACAGAAACGGGGAAAACGACGCTGCAAGGCTCCGGCATGCAGGAGGTGGCATGAACGCGTCCACTCCGCAAGAAGCCGCCGCCGCAGGCGAAGGTGTTGCCCCTCTGGGTGGCCTGCGCATCGTCGACCTGACGCAAGTCGTGGTCGGACCCTATGCAACCCAGTTCCTCGCTGACTTTGGCGCGGAAGTCATCAAGGTTGAGCATCCATCTGGCGACCTCGCCCGCTGGATAGGAGGGGGCTCGCCGACGCCAGGCATGGCCGCCAAATACTTGCACCTGAATCGCAACAAGAAGAGCCTGGCGCTGGACCTGAAAAAGCCGGGCGCTCTTGACGCCCTCAAAAAGCTGATCGCCACCGCGGATGTGGTTGTGCATAACATGAGGCCGGCTGCCGCCGCGCGCCTTGGGCTGTCGGCTGAGGATCTGTTCAGAATCAAGCCCGACCTCATCTATTGCAGCGTGGTGGGCTTCGGCCAGCAGGGGCGCTATCGCGACAAGCCGGCCTACGACTCTATTATTCAGGGAGCCTCCGGCCTGGCTGCCATCAACAACGGCGGCGACGGACAGCCTCGCTTCGTGCCGATGGTCATTGCCGACCGTACCGTCGGTGTGATGGTCGCCAACTGCRTCCTGATGGCAGTGGTGCAGAGACTGCGCCACGGCGGGCCGCAGGCTATCGAAGTTCCCATGTTCGAGTGCATGACCGCATTTGTGCTGGCCGAGCACTTGTTCTTGAAGACTTTTGACCCACCCCTTGGCGACACCGGGGACTCGCGACTACTTGACCCCAACTCCCGGCCAGTTCCAACTGCTGATGGCTATATCTGCGTGACGGCCAATACCGACGCACAAGTCTTCGCCATGTTCGAGGCCATAGGACGCCCCGAACTGCGCACTGACGCGCGCTTTGCCGAAAAGCGGGCACGCTTCGAGAACATCGGGGAGATGTTCCGTATCCGTAACGAGGCATTTGCGGCACGAACCACAAGAGAGTGGCTTGAAATCTTAGAAGCAGCAGACATTCCCGCAGCTCCATTGCACACGCTCGACTCAGTGCTGGAGGACCCGCACCTGGCCGAGACGGGCTTCTTCCAGAAGGTCGAACATCCTACCGAGGGGACGATTACCAATCTGCGAAATCCGATTCGTTTCTCGAGCTACGAACCGACTCTCAATTGGCCGGCGCCGCATATCGGAGAACATAGCGTTGAGTTGCTGCGCAGCATCGGGGTTGCCGAGCGGGATATCGACAACTTGCTGACCATCGGCGCAACCGTACACCGCACTACGGCCATCGAGGAGCAGGCACGATGACAGGCATGGCTGAACGCACTAAGCAGCGTGCATTGCCCGTCTGGCGCTCGCTACTCTATGTCCCGGCGCATCGTTCCAACTGGACGGACGCATGATTGACCTTCCTATCATCGAACGGGCCCGTCGACTGCTTGAGCGGCAGCGGCACATCGAGTTTCGCGGCACGCGTTCCTGAGCCCTTGTAGGGCAGGATCGATTGCCCGCCGCCCATTTGCCAATCAATTCGAGCATCAGTCGAGGAGACTTTATCCAATGTTCAAGAAAGCTGCATTTGCGTTGACACTCAGTTGTGTCGCGGTAGTCCCTGGGGTGCTTTACGCCGCAGACAAGTATCCATCGCGTCCCGTCACGTTGGTCGTGCCATTCACGCCCGGTGGTAGCACCGATATCATTGCGCGTGTCATGGGCAAGCAGCTGAGCATCGCGCTCGGCCAGCCCGTAGTAGTGGAAAACAAGCCCGGGGCAGGGGGTGTTGTCGGCACCCAATACGCGAAGCTGCAACCGGCAGACGGGTACACGCTCATTCTGGGCGCAGTCGGGACATTTGGCGCCAATACGACCCTATACCGGCGCTTGCCCTACGACCCGGTGAAGGATTTCGCGCCTATCTCGTTGGTAGCGAGCGTGCCCAACGTCCTGGCAGTCAATCCCGAAAAGCTCGACGTGAAAACCGTGGATGGTCTGATACAAGCCCTTCGCGCCAAGCCCAATGGCTACGATTATGCATCGGCGGGAAATGGCAGCGCTGCGCATCTTGCCACCGAGTACTTCAAGCTGAGGGCGAATGTGCAGATCCAGCACGTGCCTTACAAGGGCACCGCTCCGGCGCTGAGTGACTTGGTCGCAGGCATGACGTCGCTAGCGCTGACGGGCTATCCACCTCTTTCCCCCTTCCTGAAGGCAGGCCGTCTGCGTCCCATCGCCGTTGCTTCGGCGAAGCGATTGCCACAGCTACCCAACGTGCCGACCATCAGTGAGACCAAAGGCTTTGAGGGATTCGTCGCGGATCAGTGGTATGGACTGCTGACGGTCGCCGGGACGCCCCGGCCAATCGTGGACAGGCTCAACAAAGAAGTGGTGGCCGCCTTGAAGAATCCCGAGACGCTTGAACTGTTCCGCAAAGAAGGGCTTGAGCCGATGTCCAACACGCCCGAGCAGTTCGCGGCGTACATCAAGGACCAGATTCAACTTTGGCGAGGCGTCGTCCACAAGGCGAACATCACCATCGATTGAGGGCGGTCAGCTCTCAACTCTCCGAAGATCTCCCGCTTTACAGCGGCTCCATCTGAAGCTGCTGAGCAGCTTTCGATGTCAATCGCTTTGGTACCGAGACAAGTCCGGTAACCAGACGGCTACTTTTCGTTGGGAATATCCATCTGTATCGGTTTTTGCCTCCATCGATACGAGGCAGCGGCTTCTTGCGCCCATGTTTTTCATGCGACATGTCCATATCAGAGTTTCGCGGCTACGTCGCGGCAAATCAGCGAGCTCGAAAATCCACAAGAAAAGAGGAGAACAGATTCAATGCAGCGAAAGATCGCCCTTTGCCTCACGATGTTCGCCACTGCCGCACAGGCGCAGGCCCAGTCAACTTCCAGTGTGACGTTGTATGGCGTCATGGATACCATGGTGCGCTACTCCAACAATAATGCTGGCGGTGGGAATCTCGCCGAACTTGCGAGCGGCTATTACAACGGTTCACGCTGGGGCATGCGCGGAACTGAGGAGCTCGGGGGTGGCTTGTCTGCGCTGTTCAATCTGGAAAGCGGGTTTGATCCAACAACGGGTATGGGGTCGCAAGCCACGAAGACGGCCAGCTACGGGGAACAATCCACGAACGGGCAGCCTCGCCTGTTCGGGCGCGCTGCCTTCGTTGGGCTGAACAAGGTCGGCTTTGGCAGACTCACCTTTGGGCGCCAGTTCACCACCGCGTACGACGCGACAAGCCGCTTCCAGCCGAACGGGCACCCGAACCTGGACGCCGTTACGATTCTCAACGGCTACACGGGCCCACGGCAAGACAATATGGCCAAGTACTTTGGCCAGTGGGGGGCATTCTCGGCAGGTGCGCACTACACCTTCGGGGAGGTGCCGGGCCAGACAAAGCGTAGTTCCAGCTATGGTGTCTCGGTGGGATACACAGACAGCCGCGTCGACGTCGGCGCGTTCTGGCAGCAGGCTAATGCACTGACCACTCCGGAATCTCGCAAGGTCTGGGGTCTCGGCGGAAACTACCAGGCAGGCATCGTCAAGCTGACCTTCGGCTATCTCAACAATCGCTTCGATGTCAGCCCGACGCGCAATGATGTCTTCACCGGCGGCTTCGCCATCGATGCAACCTCTGCACTCACGCTGTCTGTCGCGGCGCACTATGACAGGCAGCAGAATGCCGACGGCAGCCGGATTATGGTGAACGGGGTCGCAGACTACGCCTTATCAAAGCGGACGGACGTCTATGCGGAGGTCGACTTTAATCGAATCAACGGCGGCTACACGCTACCGACATTCATGGGTGAAAAAGGAAGCAAGGTGGGTGGTGGTATCGGGCTTCGGCATCGATTCTGACGCGCAGTATTGACGATGGTTGACGTCCAGTCGGCCCTAAAGGAACGGGAGGGCGTCTAATGGGCTATGGGCAGGGTGCTTATCCGGGACGAGGCACCGTCATGCCGGCTGCGCGTTGCCTAATTGAAGCCGCTAAAATGCCCGGGCGGTCTCTGCCAGGGCTTTTTAACGGCTTCCTGTAACACCAGCCACAACCGACCGCCTCTGAAGACCCGAGCCAGCAGCCAGCAGCCAGCAGCCAGCAGCCAGCATGTCGGCATGTCGGCTGGCGCCTCAGCCGCCCTATCCTCGCAGCAAAACGCAATTAATCGCCTAGCGTCAAACTCCCACAACCCATGGAGCCAGCAAGCGACGAGGCCAATAGCGGCAATGAAATGTGGTCGATGCTGACTAAGCTCCGCATCTGCTCCCGGGAGGCCACGTTCGAACTTCCTCGGGGCAGTGGACATGTGGGCTGTGGCGCAGGTCTTCAAACTGCGCCACAAGTTGGCGCGGATTTAGCGCAGTATGAGGATCTACTTAAGTGACGCACGACGTACCTGGCGCGGCCAGAGTGCAGTTCATTCGTCGCTTGGCCTGGAGAGGAGGGTGACGCCGCACGCCAAAATTAAAAACGCGCTTAATCGCCAAGCTTGACCTACAACCGTGCAAATGTTGGCTGGCGTCAGGTCGGTTCCTCTTGGAGTAGAGGGCAGCCAGCACACGCAGCTTCCTGGCTTGCCTTTTCACGGGACGGGCCTCCATGGCGTCGGTTGCAAGGACGGCCAGGAAGCGTTCGTAGCAGAGGCCAAGTCCACAAGGGTGAGGAAGGCCAGTCGCTTACCCAATTGCAACGCGGCTTACAGGATCAGGCGGCAGGCCGACAGCGTTGCCGCACTGCCTGCATAGGGTGCAAGTCCCGGAGTGAGGGGAGCCAGGTCGTCCGCCGCGGCAATGCAGATACTAGATGCGCGATTGTCGCCGGTGCGGTCGGACAGCGGCTTGCGGAGGAAATCATTGCAAGGTGATGCTTAGCCTATCCAGCCACTTGTGCAGTTCGGCCACGCGGAAGGACTGGAACTTGCCGCAAAGTGCCAGGAGAAGATCCGATTGCGAGGTCTCGAGCAGGGTGGCGGCCTCCGACAACCGCATCCCACTGACCTGAATGCGGTCGGTGATGTCTTTCACGATGTTTGCCTTCAGCGGGATCTCTTCGGCGTCGGCGAAGCCAAGCTGCGCATAGACATTGCTGGTTCCATACTCGAAGCAAAACATGTGATCTCCTTTCATTCGCTAGACAACAACCCCTTTCTGCATCGTGCGTGGCGGTGGCTGAGGACGCGATTATTCAGCGAAGACAATGTCAACACAATCCCGGGGAAATACGGAGGCTGGTGTGACTAGCGGCCCACGTGGGCGGCGGCAGGCCAGGAGAGGTGGGACGCCGGGGGCGTCGCGCTGCCTCGGCAACTGTCAGAACGCAGGACGTTCCCTCGTACCCGCCACCGCAGCGGCGATGCGTTCCTCTTCACGCGCTATCGCGAGTGTTTCGCTGTAGCATCTCGATTCCGCCTACGTAACTGCCGAAGGCGCCTGTTGCACGTTCCTCTATCTCATCTGCCGACGTCAGTCCAACTGCAACGAGTGCGCGAATGTCTTCGCGATCGTTATCGGCGAGTCACGCGATTTTGCTGGCAGCGAGATCCACAGGGGAGAGCACGCGCACCTGTATCTGATCCAGGCTGAGGTCCACCGTCTTCCTGGTAGTCCTCGTGCATCAGCGCGAATGCCATCGCCAGAACACAAAAAACTACCGCATTGCCACTTAGTCAGTCCTCGCTTTGGCGCGGTCTTCAGGTCGAGGCCCATTGCTCGAATGGAGGTACAGGTAGGTGTACGTTCACCAAGCCTGAAGTTGTGCAGCAAGCTGTTGCACAATTGTGGTCAGTGCACTGACGTAGAAAGCGAGAGCGCCAAAACCGCCAGATTTCGCGCAAAAAGTACGGCTACCCCTTACGGGCGATATCGTTCCCGCGCCCTCTGCGGAGCGTCATCCGTTTCCTGCAGCGAATCGAGAAAATCCCGCGTCAGCGCGACACACTCATCAAAGCTGCGGTCGAAGCTGATCCGCTGGATCCTGGCGAACTGCTCGCGCATGATCGGCGGGCCCGCCTCGATTTGGCCCAGGAAGGCGGCTGCATGCCTCAGCAGAAACGGCGCGGCATGCGCGAGGGCTGTTGGTTCTTGCTCGACCACGACGGCCAGGTCGAAGAGATCCCGTGCGATGGCGCGGTCGCCCCGATGGTAGAGCTTCTTGGCAACGATTTCGGCTGCAGTCTCCACTTTGACTGGCTGCCCCATGATCTCCCAGATCTCGAATGGCTCGTCAGTCAGGTTGGGCGAGGCCACGACGTCGACTTCGCCGGCGTCAAGGACCAGCTTCACGAAGTTCCCCTGCTCCACATAGTCGCTCGTGATGCCCTCTGCAGTCTCGCTCAAACGGGGTGTCACGAACCCTAGATATTGCGGGTCCGGCACAAAGAGGTCGATATCGCGTGAAAAGCGATGGCGGTACCGGAGCATCAGGACCGTCCCGCCCCCGAAGGTCCAGAACGGCTCGATACCCCCGTGCTTCCTGACCTCCTCCATCAGCGTGAAGGCGTGAGGGAACAGGCTTTCCCAGGTGTCACCCTGGAGCTCAATCTTCATGCCCACAGCCCTCCGCGTGTCGCCGTCAATGACTGCGCGAGTCGTCTGAGGTTCTTCCAGATGTCGGCCGGTTTCCGGTGCTGCTTCGCCGCCACCTCGGCCACTACCTTGGTGACGAGTTGCAGTGGCGCCTCATCCAGGACCTGGGCTACTTGCGGTCGAAACTCCGCCGGCACCTCGCCAGTGGCCAGCGCCCATTCAAGCAGATCAGGCGTGAGCTCGCCGGCGTAACTGACGTTTGCGCCCTTCGCGGCCATCCATAGTGCGCGGGTCGGTGTGCCCCTGGCCTGGCGGCCGGCGTCGGGATCGTACACATCAAGCGCAAGGCCTAGGACGTCCATCAGCCGGCCCAGCGTTTCGAGCGTGGCGTTCACGGTTCCATGCTCAATGCCGTTTAGGGACTGGCGCGACAGTTTGGCCATATCCGCCAGTTGCTGCTGGGTCAGGCCGAGGGCGATCCGCTTGTGTTGAATCGTATTACCCAAGAGTGCAGGGTTCATGGCGAGAATCTCCGCTCGATGTGTCAAGTATAGACGACATAGACGGGGATATGGTTTCTTCGGCAATTGGGGGAATCGTCCTTTTCCTGCAGATTGATACGGTTGTGGTCAGCCCCGAGGGTGTGGGTTGCAGACCATTCGCCTGACCTTATTGCGGCCATCCGAGCACTTGTCGTACAGCTTTGTTCCGAACGACACTCCGAAAAGTGTAGATGTCGGCATTTGTGTATCGCTACGTTGGCAGGGAAGGGCAGCGCCAGCTCGAGGCGGCGGGTACAAACCTTTCGAATCTTGTGGAGGACGTGCGGCAGGAATTCGCTACCTGACCAACGCGCGTTATCCCATAGGACGGGTGGCAACGCTGCTGGGCTATTCACGCCAGTCGTCGTTTACGCAATGGTTCACTGCCCGATTTGGCACTCCGCCGCGTGCCTGGCGTGCCTCGCACGTGAAATGCAAATGTTCAGGTTTGTTTGATGCCTGCCCTTGGCCCGGGAATGGACGACCGCGGGCCGGACCTGCTTGTCTCTTCCCGGGGCTTCTTGCCGATAGCACATGGCTGACACGTTCAGCCGCGGGCATGGGAATCGAGAGTGCAAGCTAAGTTGTGATCGTGCTGGGCCGACTCGGTCGATGACGGCCTCCAACTCTGCGATCGATCGGGTCAGCACGCATTGCCGCTACTTAACGTGCAGGATCACGAGTCCCTCCGAGATCGTTGGGGCACTTGCGCCATTGCCAGTAGCGTTCTGTGCGATCCAATCCTTAGCCTTTTGGCTGCTTTCATCAACCCCCGTCTTGTCATTGCAAACGGTAACTGAGAAGCCAAATTCACCATCCTCGCTTCGGGCCAGTGTGTAGCTGACAAAGCCTTGGACCGAACGCATCAGTGATTCGATCTCAGGAGTGCGCCTCTCCAACAAATCGAAGAGTTCCTTAGCGCCTGCTCCCGAATATGCTCTTATTACGGTGTGCATGATATATCACTCACTTTGATGCCCTGGAGTTGGCGCGAATACGGTGCTGGGTGGAACCCTTAGTCGGTAGTCAATGCGACCAAGAGGTTCTTCTACGCCCGATTCATGTTGGCCAGTAGATGCCAGAAGGCTACTTTACATAGGGGCTGATTTGCATTCGGCCCCCATCAGGAACAACTTTGGCGGCGAATAGAAAAAATGCCAGTGATTTCTGGAGAATTTCCGTCTGTCCGCCAGCGGGCGAGGGAATTGAGGTCTATGAGTGACCTCCCGGGATAGTGCTGGCAGCGTTTGTCGACGGATGATCGGCGACCAAGTGCTGTACGGCCTCGGGATTGGCTATGTCGACGCACATCTGCCGGGCGCTACCCGGCTGACACCCGGCAGTGCTCCGTGGACGCGAGACCGGCGTTTGTTGGCAGTCGCCGATCGTCTGCGGCTGGCCGATCGGCCGCTCACTGGGGACACGCCCCCAAGCGGAGACCGCGCCAAAGCGGGGGCGGACGACCGGATCACTGTCAGGAGGCCAATGAGGCACCTACAATGCGCGCATGGCTTCCGATCCCGGGCCGGCGACCTCCGTCCTGCAACTTCGAATTGCTCTGCGTGGCCTGAGCCCGTCGGTTTGGCGACGCGTCCTCGTTCCCGAGCACTTGACGCGCGGGCAATTGCACAATGTGATCCAGGTCGTCATGGGCTGTGCCGACGAACGCACACGTTTAGCATTCGTGGCAGGCGTTACGGCGAAGCGCATGAAGGCATCCTGCAATTTTCCGCGGTAGCAAACGAGCTGACGCTGGCCGCGTTTAATCTGCGCGAGCACGAAGGCTTCGTCTTGCGACGTTGCGTGGCGGGTGGCGGCCCTTGCGCCGGGAGAGTTCGCGCATCCCGTGAGCGCGGGCGGCATGTTGGCACTGGGCTGCATCCTCATAAAGTGCAACAAGGAGCACTCATTGCACTGCGGCCGGCCCGATTGGCCGCGCCGTCAAAAATATTTTCCAAAAGGACTTGCCACTTCGATAAGCGCGCATTAATATTCGCTCCCTCGCAACGAAATGCGCTGCAGCAAAGCAGAGTAAAGCACAAGTTGTGGGGTAAAAAGAAAGGAAAAAAGCAATACGAATTCGTTCAGTGATGTTCGGGTTTAGTAGCCGGTTTTCTCTCGTTTTTATGTGCTGCAGACAAAGCAGCGACGCGGTAAGCAAAGCGAACCGCGGCAAGTTCTTTAACAAACAAACAACCGATAAGTGTGGGCGCTTGATAGCGGATGCCCGGTGCGCAAGCATCGGAGCTTACAAGTTATAAAGTGCTCGCACAGTAAAACAACATGTTC
>NZ_JBFTNF010000069.1:0-34161 GCF_056397345.1 Cupriavidus sp. 05N38 | reverse complement strand
CTCCCCTACCGACGCTTCGCCTACCACCTCGCGGTGGCCTGCGCACGGCTCGGGGCCGATGTGGCTCGCTATTCCTTCATCGTAGTGGACTTGCACCACCAACTCCTTGCCGGTCTCCCGGCGCACTCAGTATATAAATTTCCTGGCATCTGTGGCTCCCCTGCCCAAGTGCTGGGCGACCACCAGGCCTGCGGCAGTTGGATGGACCTCAGCGCCTTCCATGGCTCTCGCCATGGTGCCCTGCTGCGCAAACAACGGCGTGTCCAGGCTTGTGTAGGACGCCGGATCGGTGCAAAGCGGCCCCATGGCACGTTGCCTGAACTTCCAACCAAGCTCCTTTCGCGTGTTCATAATCTCGTGGAGCCGAGCCGACCTCGCAACTCGTCGAGCCAGCCTCGCCCTCAGTGACAGCCAAAACACAACCCGCCACTTCCGTGCTGCTCGCGACGGTATAACGCGCTTTCATCTCACACGTGGCACATAGGTGGGCCGTGCATGGCACGTATATTCCACTTAGGTCCCACGTTGCTGCCACGAAAGTAGATCGTTGCCTGGAGCGGCCTGCTGGGAAGATGGTGCGGTTGCCAAACGCAACGTGCCGGAATCGGCGAGTCCGCCGTTTCCAGGTTGCATCTATCCGCCCGCGTTGGGCTGCTCTCAGACGCGGTTGCCGAGGAGGAAGGCTCATCTGCCGCGTGTGGTGTGTTTATCTGCAAGCGGAAACATGAGTTGGGCGATCGGACGCTTGGTAAGGCGTGATCCATGGTGTCACTCACGTCCTTTTCTTCATTCCCGTGGGTTGCTGGAAGCGCGTTGGTAGGCTCCGAGCGGATCGACGACATGCCGTACCGAGTGATCGCGGCGACCTGGCGGCTGGTTGCCTCATCGCTACGACGCTCGCGTTCCGAGCGATCGGGCGCTTCAGTTAATCCTGCATACGCGCTTAAAGACCCCTTGCCGCGTCAGGGCGGGCTCAAATCTCGCATCGCGGATGCGAACCCTCCGGCGGACCAACGCCCCCGCCAGAGGGTTCGCCGCCATTGTCTAAGGTGAGGTGGAAATCCCAGCAAACGTCGGAAGCGGGAGAGCCATTCGGCGCTTGTCGTAAGTCGCTCCCTGATCGCTCGCTCCGTTGGCATGCCACACGGACGGTTCAGAACACGTCGGGTTTTGAGAGGCTGCGGCGCGGCTGGGCGATCTTTCCGACTGATGCTGCTCTGAGCGCGACTTGCAAACTCTCCGAAATTGGGACGCTCACTGTGGCTCACCGCCCTCCTCAAGTTGGACGGTTCCATCGGACTTGCCGAGAATCCATTCCAATCCGGACGGTGCCTCGTGTCGCGTGTCGTACTGGCTACCCTTCACAATTGGAGGGGCCGGTCGGCGCCATCCCGAATTGGCTTTGCCCGCGTGCCGTGCCAGAGAGCGCCCCAGCCGCGGAAGGTCGGTGCGCCGCGCCACGACTGATTGGCTCGTAAGGGAGCTTCGCGAGCATCTTCAGGTAGGCGGTGGCGTGCGGTTCGGGACTGTCCCCACCTGGGACCGTTTCCTGAACGGATTGGTTGGCTGCGGAGAATTAGTGAGCGTCACGGCAGCCGTGTCATCCAGGCCAAGTGGTGGCGTGAAGTTGGGGACTTGTTCAAACGCGAGAGGTCCGCAACGGCGATTCGGGAACGCGCCTAACCTTGGAAGGTCGATGGCCGGCGTGGGCGGCGGCCTGGATGGATTTCACGGAGACCACTTCATCGTCGGATAGGTGGCGGCATTGCCGGCCCGAACCGTCCCGACTTGGGAAGGTCCGAGTTGCCCAACGGGCAACAGCTTGCTGAAGGGCGCGATCGGCTTCAGAGAGTCTACGTGTTTCCGTGAACCGTACAATCCTGGCCTGCGGGCGGCATGAAGCTCGGGGCTTGTCCTAGGTTGAGAAGGCCCCCCAGAGCGCGCCGACGGTCGTTCCGACTCCGGTGGGCTTCAGGCGGGGTTACCTGTCGGGAATTCGCGGAAGCCGTGTATGCAGCGGCATGGCGGCGTGGAAGCGTCCCAACTTGGGACGCTTCCCGACTTGGGGCAACTTAATGCAGGGATTGATCGGCTTCGGAAAGTCCGTGAGCTTCGCATCGGCCGTTCCATCCTAGCCAGGAGGTGGCATGAAGGTCCGGACTTGTCCCAAGTCGGGGAGGACCGCAGAGCGCGCCCGCGGCTCCCCCAACTTCGAATGGTTTCTGGCCACGATGAGCTGCCTGGCTGCGATCGACTAAGGCTGTGTCATCGTGCGATAGGCAACTGCATGCCCGATCGGTACCGTCCCGACTTGGGATGGCCGGCGGGGCAGGGCCCGAATGCCGCAATTTCCCATGATGGCCGACGAGAATCACTCGTGCTGGGATTAATGAGGGCTCACCGAGCCGCTTCCTAACGGTGGCGTGTGGATCAGGACCGTCCCAACTTGGGGCGGTCCCCCACTTGTCAGCCGTCCCATCCTGGCCGGGAGACGGAATGAAGTTCGGGAGTTCTCCCAAGCTGGGAAGACCCGCAGCGCCCCGGTCGCCTCCAACGTCGGATGGCTTTTGGGCTGGGATCGAACGCCCGGGCGGGATTCAGCGAAGGCGACTCATCGTAGGCTACGCACTAGCGATTGCGGCCCGTCCCAACTTGGGACGGGCCGCAGGGGGCGGCCTTGAAGCCGGAACTTCACACGGCGGGTCGGCTGGCATCAATCACGCTGGGGACGATGCGCTTCGCCGAGACCGATTCTCCCAGGGTGGCACGCGACGCTGGACCGTCCCAAGTTGGGGCGGTCCTCGACTTGTCGGCCGCCCAATCTGGCGGCGAGATCGCATGAAATTCGGGGGTTGTTCCGAGTTGGAAAGGCCTGCAAAGCGCGTCGGTCGCCGCCAACCTCGGATAGCTTTTTGGCTGGGATCAAACGCCCAGGCGGGATTCGTGGAAGGTGACTCATCGTAGGCCACGCACTAGCGATTGCGGCCCGTGACCGTCCCAACTTGGGACGGTTCGCAGGGGGCGGCATCGAAGCCAGAACTTCACACGGCGGACCGGCTGGCTTCACTCACGCCAGGGAAGATGCGCTTCGCCGAGATCGCCTCTCTTGGCGGTGGCACGCGACTCTGGACGTCCCAACTTGGGACGGTCCTCGACTTGTCGGCCGCCCAGTCTGGCGAGAGATCGCATGAAATTCGGGAGTTGTTCCAAGTTGGAAAGGCCTGCAAAGCGCGTCGGTCACCTCCACCTTCGGATGGCTTCTGGCCGGGCTTAGCGCCTGGGCGGGATTCAGGGAAGCCGCGCATCGCAGGATGCACAGCATTTGCGGTTGCGCACCTTCCCAACTTGGGACGGTGCGCTAGGCGCGGCCTAAATGCCGCAACTCTGCCCGGTTGGGATCACTCACGCCGGGAACAGTGAGGTTCACCGAAACCGCTTCTCTAATCGGTAGCCTGCGGCTCTGGACCGTCCCAACTTGGGACGGTCCAGAGCCGCATCAGCCGTCCCGTTGCCCAGAAGATGGCATGAAGTTCGCGAGTTCTCCCAGGTTGGGAACCAGAGCGCCGGCCATCTCCAACTTTGGATGATTTCTGAGTAGGGTCTGAGGCTTAGGCGCGAGTCACAGACCGACTTATCGCAGGCTGCGCAGTAGCAATTGCGGCCTGGAACCGTCCCAACTTGGGACGGTCCACAGGGGGCGGCCTCGACGTCGGAACTTCACTCGGCGGGCCGGCTGGAGCCACACGCTGGGGACGATGCGCTTCGCCAAGGCCGCTTCTCCTAGCGATGGCACGCGACGCGGGACCGTCCCAACTTGGGACGGTCCTCGACTTGTCGGCCGCCCAATTTGGCGGAGAGATCGCATGAAATTCGGGAGTCGTTCCACGTTGGAAAGATCTGCAAAGCGCCCCGGTCGCCACCAATCGGATGTTTTTGGGCTGGGATCGAACGCCCGGGCGAGATTCGTGGAAGGCGAGTCATCGTAGGCCACGCAGTAGCAATTGCAGCCCGGAACCGTCCCAACTTGGGAAGGTGTCCACGGGGCACCGATAGCATCCAAGCGAACTCCCGTGAACCGTTCGAAGTCGGGCAATCCACTACCTTCGGATAGGCGGTCGCTTAGAGTTTCGGGACTGGCCCACTGTGAGTGGAGGCGCCGGGCGCGCATAGAAATGTTCCGGTCCCGGGGGCGCCCGGCCGACTTTCCCAAGTTTGCGCGTTGCCGAATTCGGCTGGCGCACGACGATTCCAAAGGATGAGCCGGTTCCCCCGACGCTCGTTGGCTTTCCCGAACTGATAGGCACGTCCTCGATTTGGATAGCCGATGACCTACCACGCAGACAATCCGCTCTTAGGAATTGGCAGTCGCACTGGGAAGGTCGGTTGGCGCGGGCCTTGTCCGCACCACGGAAAAACAGAGGGCATCCGTTTCCGGTACAAGCTGACGGGCAAAAAAAAGCCCGCGCAATGCGGGCCAGAGACTTGTACAGGGTGCAACTATTTGGGCTGGTGGTGGAACGTTTCGCTAAGGATCTGCCGAATCTGGGTCTCCAGGGCAGCCGTCAGTACTCCGGCCCTGATCTTCACTGTGAAGCCGTTGACGTCCTTCGTAATCGAACCTGCCTGGTCCTTGCCGGAAAAAAACTTGTCAATGCTGCGCTCACTCGCGGAGCTTGGAACTGAAGATTGCCGGGTCGCAAGCGCTTTAATGGCACCGRCAGCTTTACCTTGCTCCATCTTTCCCGAAGCTACGAGCGGCCAAATCGCTTTAGCAGCATCGTTGCCCGCTTCGCCATACTTCCGAATTGTTGTGACGATGGCTTCGGCCGCGCTTCCACCCAGCAGCCGCGGCTGAAGATCGAGATCGCTCAGTACAAAATCTGGTAACTGCGCAAAGCTAAGGAATCGATAGAGGCCACTCTTGGAAAGCCCAAGCGCCTCCGCGAGTCGAACTCGCGAGGGAAATTCCTTCTCCGTCTGCCGGATAGACAGCGCGACTTCGTAATCGGATAGGTCGTCCCGGCTGATGTTCTCGACCATGGCCAGCACCGCCATATCGGCATCGGAGCACTCCACGACGACTGCCTTGACGGTATCAAGACCAAGCATCTTATGGGCGCGCCATCGGCGCTCACCCGCGACAATTTGGTAGCCGCTTTCAGCCCGGCGTGCCACGATGGGCTGCATTAAGCCGACTTCGCGAATCGACTCTGCAAGCTCTGACAGCTTGACTTCATTGAACACGCGTCGAGGCTGCCATGGGTTCGGCACGAGGTCGGCAATAGCGAGCTGAGACGCGACGCCCTTTGCTTCCAACTCCTGGACACGGAGTTGCGCAACGGCCAGTGCACCAGTCAGGCCAGGCGCCGTCTGGGTTCGATCGGTGCGCTTGACCTCGTCTTGATTAATCGCCGAGGTCTTCCGAATGCCCGCCGTCTTGGCCAGCAGCTGCTCTCGCATATTGCTCATTGCGCGTTCCTCCACTTTTCAGCATAGATATCATCCAACCACCGGCAGTAGTCAAAGATAGGTTGGCGCACTCGCTGCAGCGACTTCGCAGCACTATGCGTGCTGCTCACGTCAAAGACGGTCGAGAATGCCAGCGCGCCGGTGCTCATGACGGAACTCGCTGGCACTTCAATCGAATGCAGCCAGCTCTCATATGCGCTCTGCGCCCAAGCACGCACGATGGGCGCAGATGAGGTGCGCCCATAGTCGACCTTTGATAGCAGCAATGAAACGAAGTCGTACTTCTTGTCGGCTTCATATTTAATGAAGCTCTTCGACACGTCCGAAAACAGGCGCCAGAAGGACAACGAGCTGATGAAATCGAGGTTCTCAGGAACCATCGGCATGACCATCGCGTCTGCAGCGAGCAAAGCGTTCAGGTTAAGGTAGGAAAGCGAGGGAGACGTATCCATGAGGATATAGTCGTAGTGCTTGCGCAAAGGCTCCAACCCTTCCCTCAGCACCGTCCAGAAGCGGAAGCCAGCCTTGATTTTCTGCATCGCGGGCAGATGGAACTCAGCCCCGATAAGTTCTGTGTGCGCGGGAATCAAATCCAGGCCATCCCAATAGGTCGACTGAATGCTTCCCAGCAGTCCCCCCTCGATTTGCTGGTCATAGATGTAGGGCAGCACCGTGTCATCCGGCGAGACATCCTTCTCGGCATACAAACCGCACAGCTCCGAAAGCGAGGCTTGCGGATCGAGGTCGACAACCAGAACTTTTCGGCCGCGCAGGGTCAGCCCTTGCGCAAGACACATGGTCGTGGTGGTTTTTGCGGACCCGCCCTTGAGCTGGGCAGTGATGATGATTTTTCCCTCAGGCTCCCTCGTGCCAGTGACGAGCGGTGTCTGATAGATGTCGGAGACCTTCTGCACCCAGATACGCGCCTCTTCCAGCGTGAAGGTCCTGGTACGCCCAGTACCCGCAGCCTTCCCTGGCGGGAGGTCGCCATCCCCCTTAGTCGCAAGATACTGCACTTGCGAGTGCGAGATGTTGCACAAATCTGCAATCTCCCCCGTCTTGAAAATTGGTGCGGCTTTCCGCGGCCGCGGTGCGAGAATCGTCTCGCGAAGTTCATGGGTAAAAATGGTGACCTTTTCCGCGAACTGGGATATCTGCTCAAGCGGTACAGTTCGGTCGACTGCTGGAAGTTGGCTTGTTTTCACCATTCTGAGGTTTATCCGAAGTATTCAATAAAGCTCAGAATACCTGAAATGTTTAAGGAACGGCGCATAAATCGCTGATTTGTAATGGAATCTTCCGTGAGGACAACCATTTTGCCTAAATTTTAGGCAATTTCAGCCGCCTAGATATTCACAAAACAAATCTAGGGCATCCGTCCGTCGTACACACCCAGACCCGGATCAGCACAAATGACCTCACCTTCTATGGCGCCTCGCGCCGAAAGCGCCTGCCAAGGTGAGGTCATTTGTGCCGTTCGGCAGAACCGTCTAAGTGTGTTTTGGGTGAACAGGCACAATGGACCTCACCTTCGCTTCGGTCCAACTCAATGCCTGGCAAGACAGAGGAGGGCCCCCTTCGGCCCTCAGCACAATCGACCTCACCTTCGGTCGACTTGAAGACGGAACTCCTGAGGGAAAAGTAGTGACCGAGGCAGTTACCTGTGTCCCAGGTCATGCCCGCGGATACCGTATCGTCATGCGCGTCCTCGCCTCCTCCACACAGCATCTCAAACGGGCACATATCGGAGCTATCAATGCACAATAGACCTCACCATTCACTGCCCCCTGAGACGCGCTTAGACGGTGAGGTTCATTGTGCAAATAGAACCGCTATGGAAGCGACACAAAGAACCTCACCTTCCGTGGTTCACAAAGAACCTCACCATGGCGTTGAGGGTGGCATAGCTCATTGAGGCGATTGGCGCACCTTGATCCAAACGACCCCTCTCGGGGAGGCTTCGTGGCATTGGACGGGTGCTTCTTAGATCATTTCAACGCTCGGCCCAAGTAGTTGGGACACGATGGCAGTGGCCACGCTGCGCCCGCACATCGATCAGAGGGCCGATGCCCTGCGATCATTTCTTGTTTCTGGAGTAGGTCTATGTTGGTTTGTTTTTTTTTGAAGTAAACCACCCAACCAACAAACAGAGGATCACGAACTCCTTTTTGATCAAGGACTTAACCTTAGAAAGGTGAAGTTTTCTGTGCCAAAGGTGAGGTTCAGTGTGTCGCCATGGTGCGGTTTACTGTGCGGGCACGGTGAGGTCTGTTCCACGACAAGGTGAGGTTGCTTGTGCTGGCACCTCGATGGTGAGAAGTATTGTGCGCCACCTGTGCACAAGTCCATTTTGCTCAGGCTGGTCAACGCCTGAACCGTAGTGGTGACGAGTCTGGGTGAGGTTCGTTGTGCATCAGGTGAGGTTCATTGTGCGCAGAGTTCCGCCACGCTGATTCCGAGCGCAGAAGGACAACGGGATGGTGAGGTTTGTTGTGTTGACAGGACCTCACCATCACATGCTAGAGTCCGTCGAGCACCAAACGAGCGAGAAGACCAGTATGGCGACGGACAATCCGGTGGAGGTCAATGCGAGGACGACACCTCGCCAAATGGCACTGGCATTGTTCGAGGACATGTTCGACCTCGGGATGCCTATCAACGAGGCAAACCGTGAAATCGGCTATCAGCGAAACAATTTCTTCACGGAAATTGTCAACATGGGGCTGGCGGCGCGACGGTTCCTGGACGCCGCGTATTTCATCGTTGCACAAGAGCCGGAAATTCGTGACCAGTACGATGTCGAGCTGAACTACTTCAAGTGGTTGATGCGCTATGACAGTCGCAACCTGAAACATCTACGTACCGTCGCCGATGAAGCCCAGAACGCCAAAGTTCGGGTAACGAATACACCGTCGGGCCAGGAGCCTGATGAGGACGATATCTGGATCCAGGTCCAGCTCATCGGCATGGTAGCGATGCACCGTGGCCGCATCCGCTTCGATGTGCATCACAGCTTGATCCCACACATTCGAGATCCCCGCAAGTCTCACTGGCTGAGCCTTCGTATATCAACGGCTTTTACCAGGAGTCTCGCACGGGCCATCTATGACAAAGTCCTGCCAAGCGTGCCTGGCGGACGTACAGACTGGATCAAGCTCGATGAGATGCGGACCTGGCCTGGCAAGATGGGCGCGAATGCAACCATCTTCAAATACTTCAAGCGCGATTGGCTGGAGCCGGCGGTCCGCGAAATCAATGAGATCTCGGATATCGAGCTCTCCTATGAGACCAAGACCGAGTCCACGTCATCGAAGAAGGTCGACCGGATTCGCTTCATTCTGAAACGCAAGGACACGGCCGACGCTGTCATGGCGAGTCTATCGGACGCCAGCCAGATCTATAAGATCCTGAAGGAAGAGTTCAACCTCTCAAYACGGCAATTCAGCGAGATCTCCGAGAACCGCGAGACATGGAGCGATGATCGCATCCTGCAGGCGATCGAGTACACGCGGTTCAAGCTCAATCGCGGTCAGGTGAAGAAGAGTCCCGCTGGTTATTTGATGAAAGCGCTGCGCGACAACTGGCGGATGTCGGACGCCGAGCGGACGATGGTTCAGGTTCAGACTGATCTGCTCGTGGAGAAAGAACAAAAAGAAGCAGTGAAGATTGCTGTCAAGACAAGCGTGGAGCGCAGTGTTGCCTCACGTGAAGTCGAGACCCGCACGCGCATGAACGAAGAATCGCAACAGGGACGCGAACACTTCGGGGCATTGGATACCAAAGCGCGATTGGAGTTTGTCCGCGCATGGCTGGCTTCGCGTGAGGGCAAGCTTGTGTTGAGACGGATGAAGTTGGAGCCCTCATCCGTGTCCGAAGAAATCATCCTGGCCAACTCAGAGCTGGCATGGTACTTGGGCCAATTCGTTTTCGGTCGCCAAGCATCCTCGCACGCTTGAGCGCGCAATTCGTCCCAGCCAGAACCGATTTCTTGAGTGCGCACCACCCTGCGCGACGCGCAAGGTCTCCTTCAGAGCGGCCTTGGCCCTGCGCAAGCCGAGCAGCGCCGCTGACAGGACAGGTTTGGGAGCGGTGATGGCGAAGGTTCGGTTGATGCGACGGTCCGAGTCGATTTCGTGTTCCTGCGCGGCGCTAAGGCAGCATAGAGCGTGCAGGTTGTCGCTGAGGATTTTGGCGCCGAAGTCCTGCCTAGCGGCCAACTGTGACAGGCCGGATAGATGTTCGGGTGCCATGCGGTGCTTGAGGCGCCAGCGTTGATGGTTGAGATCGCGGAAGGTGGGCGCCGGATAGCGCTGCATGTCGAGCAGATTGGTGATGAGCACGCGTACCTTGCCGGCGGGCGAGATCTGCCGGATCAGCCGAACGGTCTGCCGGGTAGCCGCACACTCATAGTCGCGCGCGTCGACGCGGGCAGGAGCCCGTAGCTGTGCGTCGGAGGGGGCAGCCAGGTGCGACGCGCGACCGCCGAGCCCGCCAGTCCTACGCGTAGGACTGGAAATCCCGGAAAGGCGCCGATTTTTGGTGCGCTTTCGGGCTATCGGA
The DNA here is from genome assembly GCF_056397345.1 of Cupriavidus sp. 05N38. Lineage (NCBI taxonomy): Bacteria > Pseudomonadati > Pseudomonadota > Betaproteobacteria > Burkholderiales > Burkholderiaceae > Cupriavidus > Cupriavidus sp. 05N38. Next base: position 24,132 of record NZ_JBFTNF010000069.1, on the reverse strand, counting down.
GCTTTCCCAATGGGACTCCGGTCGGAATGGTTGGTCGATGCCTGAGACAGGCGGGGGAAATCGCTTGCTCAAACGGCACCCCGGCCGAGCCTGGCCGAGTCAGAGGGTCTTTTCAGCATGGCGAACCGCGAGAGGGAGTCGGGATGAGCTGCCCGAAGCGGGAGGCTGCTGACGCGGCGGCGCACTCTCGCGCTGCAGTGCGCCCCGCTGTCCTTGTACCTGGCTGCCGGGCTGCTGGCCTTGCGACTAACGCGACGGCTGTTGGCCGTAGCCATCATTGTCACTGGCACCGCCACCCTGGCGGTTGCCAAGCATCTGCATCTGATCGGCAACGATCTCGGTGCTGTACTTTTACACACCGGACCGGTCTGTCCATTTGCGGGTGCAAATGCGACCCTCGATATAGACCGAAGACCCCTTCTTCAGGTACTCGCCCGCAATCTCCGCGAGCTTGCCGAAGAACGAGATGCGATGCCACTCGGTGGCTTCCTTCATCTCGCCACTAGTCTTGTCCTTGTAGCGATCGGTGGTAGCCAGACGAATGTTCGTCACCGCGTCGCCACTTGGTAGATAGCCCGCTTCAGGGTCGGCCCCGAGATTGTCGTTATTGTCGGGAAATCCCATTATCTTTTTCCCTCAGAGGAAGACCTTGGAATCCTTGTCCAATCTCCTTCGCTCTCCCGTCCGCTTGTTCTTCACGCTGATGGTCATCTATGTGGCGTCCCATTCAGTAGTCTGTGGCGTCTTCATGGCGATCGGTCGGGCGATTATTCGATGCTCAGCAGAGCAAGGAATCCTTGAGGCGCCAACGCGCTTACGTGATGCCCATGCACCAAGTAAGAGCGCCGCCGAAAGGAAGGTGAGACACCTGCGGACCAAGTGTGGCCAGGCCCGAATCGGTGCGTCTAAGACGCACGCGTGCCCATCAAGTTAAACCTATTTCAACGGCGGCGCACCGCCACGAATAGAGTCAGTGCGCATTCCCACAGGGCCCAGCAGATGCCAAATGCCAGCAGAAACTTGAAAAAGCGGAAGAGTTCGTATTCCGTCATGGTGTATGTCGACCTATCTTGGTTCGTTGCGGTTGGTTCTACTGTACCCGCCCCCTTCGGGAGTCAAGGGGGTCGGGACCCACTCCTATTCGTGCATTGTTCGCGCAACCGTGTGGACGTAGGTTAGATGGTCGCGCATAGCGTTCTGGCAGATGCCTCTAGTTGCTCGCCTTTCTGTCTCCGGAGGCGGGTCGCCGCCTACTCGGGCTCGGCGTATGGGCCGTGCGGGTGGTTGCGACTCGGGATGTTGGCTTCTTCGAAGAAGTCTTGGGTGTCACCTTCTTCGGTGTCGTCTTTGGTGCCGTCTTCATTCTGGCCGTCGTTGGTTCCGCCGGTCGCGGTGAGAGGGCAGGCTCAGGGCCACGCAGGCCGATGCCCGCCTCAACCGCTCTCTCGGCCAGCATCTTCAGCACGAAGACGCGGTCCTTCGCCGTGGGAATCTCATTGAGGTAGGCCAGCAAGCGGGGCGTCGTGTATTGGGTCAATGTGATCTGCATTTGGAGGCTTTGCATACGTGATCGCTAATGTGTTGTTGGCTTCATCCAAATCTGGCCATCGCATCGTTCAGCGCGCCAACGTCCAGAATGGTGAAGGCATCCGTCGTATCCACTGACGACGCACCACCTTGCGGCGCCGCGATGGACGGGCTAGTCGGGACTGGCATGAGCGGAGAGTTCGTTTCTAGCCTGTGTTCCCTGATATCGACATTGCTATCTGTTGGGATGGCGCCCCCCGCTGGGAGGGGCGTCCTGGTCGGCGCGTTTTCAGGTGCTGGTAGCAATCCCACGGGACCCGCGCCGCCAAGCGCCCTCAACCCGTGCTGCGCGAGCAGTCGAAATACAAAGGCACGCTCGCGAGCGCCGGGTATCTTTCGCAGATAGGCCAACAGGTCGGGTGCAGCTTCGGGGGACAGCGTGATCGTTATCTGCAGCTTGTCCATGTCCTGCCGGCTCAGGAAGACTTCGACACATGGCGTGCAGAGCCGATCGTATGGAAGCCCCGAACATTKGCAAAGCAGGGCGCATCCATTACATGAATGTCGTTGTGCGGAAACGCCGCTTGAATCGTTGGCGCGTACAAGCTCGCTCCGCCTCCGGTCAGGATGATGGCGCGAATATCCTCGGTGCGACCGACACGCGTTTGAACTTCCATCACGGACTGCTGCGCAACCGCAATGGCTTCGTCAACGAAGGGGCGCAGATCYAGATCCTTGCGATAGAAGAGCATCGGCTTAGCCTCGCGGATTGCCTTGTCGATCCGCTCGATGCTGTCCACCGCTGCGCCCTCGGCCTGCGAGATGAGCCTCGCCACCTGCTGATAGATACGAGATGCACCGCCTGGCACGCCACCGCTGCGGGTGTCGTCCATCGTATAGCCGCGTGCGACCACCCAGTCGGTCGTGAAATAGCCGACGTCAATCACGAGATAGGCGTTGTCGGGGTCGTACTGCTTGGCGCACTGCTGGATGAATGTGACCAATGTTCCGATAGGCTGAGGCAGCGGCAGCACGTTGTGCACCCGGATCGGACCCCAGCCGAAGTCGAGTTCACCACTGAAGCGGTCCTTCAGGTAGCCGGCGTACTTCTGGGTGTTGTGCACGGGAAGTCCCAGCACCAGGCGGTCAATCTCGGTGGCGTTCGAATAGCGCAAGGACCCGCCCAGCAGCGCAGCGTAGTTCGGGGTCGTGACAAAGTCTTCGGACAATGACCGGCCAGTGTTCCCGTATGCGGCGCTGATGGATACCTCCGGCCCGACCTCGTATCGCGCCCCGTCGACGACCACGTCGACGACATTCCGGGCACGTAGGATGGAGCCGCTATGCGGCGTCAACGAAGAGGTCGCAGCTAGCGGCGCCAGCGACGGAAACATGCTGGTGGCGACGTCAGAGCCGAGCGGGAATGCGGACTTCGTGTTGCCATAGCCGACATCGATTGCGACGGTCGAAACTTTCATGAGCGGATACTCCTTGGTGAGTGCCTATCGGGTATTGATGGCTCGAAGTGCCACTAGGGCGGACTTGGACCGAGCAAGACAAACCAGGGTGGTTGCTCGTAGTCCCACTTCCCCTGATCTGATCGGACTTGCTCGGTTCAGCTTTGACCAAGTCCCTCTACGTGGCACATCGACAGACCAACTCTACCGCCAAAGAAACAAAGTCAAGCCGACGTAACGTCACGAATTTCACGCACGATTCGCGGCCTCTCCGGCTTGCACAGCTGCGCCTGGCCGGCTATCCTTGTCGTACTTCTCGCGTCCCCGACGCATCGACCTACCGCCACGTTGGCGGCCATCCCAAGCACCGAAGCCGCCCTGAAAGGGGTTGTCGGTCGCCACGCTGTCCGAGCCGCACACTGTCGCGGCATTTTTTTCTTTCGCCACAAACACAGACTGGCTGACACTGAGGACACCGGACACTGCAATGCCATATGGCTTTGCGGGTTGTCTGGAAGACTTGGACGTGATGAGGACATGTGTAGACCGGACACTCGGACACATTTGCTGCCTCCTTAACCTGAACACGCCTGACAGCGAGATGCGGGGTAGACGAACACTGCGGGCCCGATACACGGCGGTCCAGATGTCGTCACCTGGGGGGCGGGGGATTGCATGGCGCAAGGTCATGAACTCTCTGGAACGATACGAGCACGGTGAGCGCGACCGTCTAAAGAAACAGCGCAACGAGAGTTACACGGGTGGCGACGGCTGGTGCGCAAGCACTGGTTGACGTACATGGCGGGAGCGATCCCGACAACCGAGTAGCCCGAACCCTCATGGCCGRACTGCGCGCAGCGCGACTGGCGGGGAGGGAACGGGACGGTCATGACACGCACTTCCACGTGTGGGGCCGACCAGCAAGGGGATCGCTAAAGGATCGGAAGGCAGGACCGTAGCCGACGGAAAACGGCAATACAGCAAGCGCCAGAGACGGCTATGCACCACGCGTCACGGGGGACGCAGGGACGGGTCGGGCGTGCAGGACAACGCAAAATGAGAGGAATTTCGAATGCGGCAGTCAACAGTGCTTGATGTGCGCGGCCTTCTGGCAAGGTATAACCTGCCGACGCGCTTGAAGGCCGAAATCGAGGTGGCGGTGATTGGGAACGTGAGGAAGATCCTGAGCCAGACACGGATCAGCCACAAGAATGCTTCGATCAAGACGCAGGAGCGGCGAATGTACACGGTGTGCCGCTCATTCGTGGAACTGCACGCGTGCGGGTTCCACGTCGAGAGCCCGCATTCGCTGAGGCACAAGCATGTGCAGACGCTGGTGGACTACTGGTTGTCGCAGAAACAGTCAGGCGGGACGATCGAGAACAAGCTGTCACACCTGAAGGCGTTCAGTCAGTGGATCGGGAAACACAACCTGATCCGCACCTTGGGGGACTACGCCGACCGCGAGGAGCACGGGCTGGTGCGTAGCTACGTGACGATGACGGACAAGTCCTGGGAGGGCAACGGTATCGACGCCGTGGCCAAGATTGCGGAGATTGGAGCCGAGCACCCACGCGTGGCGGTGCAACTCAAGCTGCAAGCGGCATTCGGCTTGCGCATCGAGGAGAGCTATTCGCTGAAGATCCGCACGGCACTTCGCAATCTGGACACGCTACGGGTGGTAGATGGGACGAAGGGCGGCCGCAAACGCGAGGTGCCCGTGCAGTTGCGGCTGGCGGTTCTGGAGGAGGCGGCCGCCCTGGTGGATCCGATGAGCGGATCAACGACACCGTCGTGCTATTCGATCAAACAGTGGCGGGGTCACTACAACAACGTGCTTCGAAAGTACGGGATTTGCAAGAAAGGGCTCGGTGTGACTAGTCATGGGCTGCGACATCAGTATTTGCAAGAGTTCTACAAGACGTTGACCGGCGTGGATGCGCCGATCAAGGGCGGGTCTGCACCAGACATCGAGGCGCACCGTCAGGCGATCTTGGCGGTCGTCGAGGCGGCTGGGCACAGCAAGCCGTCGAAATCTAGCGCTTACCTGTCGACCTTCACCGCGATGGCGCGTCAGGAGAAGCCGCGGGYCACAGCCGAGCAGGCGCAGTCTGCGCTCCTCGCCGTCGAGGGCAATAAAGCGAAGGCCGCGCAAGTGCTTGGTATCTCACGGCAGGCGCTTTACCGGCTATTGGGAAAGATCGCGGCGATCGGCGAGAGCTAAACAGGAGTCAGTCATGTTGGAAGTGCAGCAGTACGAAGATCGCGTGTACACGACGCAAGAGCTTTGCGATATCTTGAGACGCGGGGTGGACCCCGAGGCGTTGGCAGCGTGGCCGTTGGTGGCTTTGCCCGAGTACGTCATTGCGGTGGCGCGCGCCGAGGCGTTGACCTATCCGGACGTATTGGACGAGGCGCAGAGGCGCCGTCGAGGCCTGCGCACCGAGTGGGGCATGCTGGTGGTCGATTTGCGTTGGATGCCGGATGACCCAGCGGGATGGACGCTCGATGTGCAGGTGTTTTTAGCGGAAGATCCTTGCTTGGAGCTGACCCACTTGCGGCGGGCGCCGGGCGAAACCGTGAGGATCTTTCTGAGTGACTTGGCAAAATGCGTCATCGAATACGGGCCGGCGGCATCAGCGATCGAGCGTCTAAGAGAGATCGGGGTGAGCTTGGCCGATAACGACGAGACCGGGCAGGCCTTTGCACTCATCGGTTGTGATCCGCCGGGCCGAAACTTGGATTTCACAGCGCTTGGTGGGTTGCTCTCTGCGTGGCTATTGCAGGCTGACGTCGAGGGCACGCTGCGTGCCGTGCGTGACCCGGCGGTATTGTTGTCCGTGACCGAAGAGAGCAGGTTGCCGATTATTCGGGTGGTCCTGCATTAGCGTCTTGGCGCGGACCTAGGCGCTGGAATGTCCCTCGAAAGACGCAAGAAACACGCGTCTTTCCGCCAATAGGGTGGACTCATGTGCTCGGGGTCCCCTTGTGTTCCGGCTTGACTCGCCGCGAGTTGGTCCGGCGGCGAGCCCGCAGCGGGCGATCACCGCAGGAAGGACGGCAGGTACGGGGAGTCATCCCAGTGACCGGTCGCGCCCCACCAGCATAAGAACAGGATGAGGGCGATGACGAAAATGGCGCCAGAGCGGGCCTCCTCGTCGGTGCGGATGGTATGGATGATTTGCTTGAGGCGTTCCATGTCGTTCTCCTGAATTAGCCGCGGGCGAAGACGGCCCGAATGAAGGGCAGGGAACCGGACCGGAGGACAGGATGCCGAGCGTCCTGGGCCTCAGGGGCCTCAGACAGTTCAATAGCAACGGATGTGAGCGTGGCGAGGCTGACCTTGCGGCCCGCCATCTCGCCCGGACGCGGCGTCGGTGCAAGCAGCGTCATCGGCGTCACCAGGTATGCCCCGTCGAGGCGCGGGAAAGGATCGACGTCGGCGAGGTTGGCCATCTCGGCGATGCTCACGACGGCGTACCACGGAGTCGCGTCGTTTCGTGCCGCATAGGCCGCAGCGCCGACACCGGGCACGTAGACTGCCTTCCACAGATAAGTGGGGATGGCGACTCGGTCGTCCAGACGTGCGGATAGCGCGGCATCGAACGCCAGGCCGGTCACAACGAATGCCTGGCCGTAGTCGCGCACCATGCGGCGGGTCGACGTCTCGATATGATTCCACAGCCTCCGATTGCTGACCGACGACTGCGGCACGACGTTGGCGTGACTGAAGCTCTCGGCTTGCGAGGCCTGGTCGGGGAAGTCGGCCGACGGCGCGAGGTGGCCCCGATCAAGGCCGGTGCCGCGCCGGTAACCCGACAGGTGTGCACGGTCTGCTGCCGGAATCATTGGGCTACCAACGCTCTGCTATCTTTAGAGGGTTCAGGAGGTTCCTATTTACTTTGGGTCTTTGCAGCCCGTGCCGCACTCCATAGGGACCCTGGATTCGCACGGTCGGGATAGAGCGTAAGCATTTGATCGTATAGCTCGCGGGCCGATGTCGTAGATTCATCCAGTCGGATGAAGTCGCGAATGTACCTACGTGTCTCTTCAATATTGCGAGGGCTGTCGTCTTGGGTTGGAACCTTATGGCCAGCGACCACAAATTTAGGGTTCAACGCATCGATCTTGTCCAGCGCGGCTATCCACTGGAGTTGGTCGCGCCGGGTCGACTCGCTCAAGTAGGGGTGAATGCCGTTGTAGACGGCGTCCCCTGCAACGACCAAACCGATCGAGGGGACGTGTAGGCAGGTTGAATTGTCCGTATCCGTATGGCCAACTCTGACAACGGAAAGCTTCTCCCCCTCTAGTTCGATCGTGTCGCCCTCCATAGGATCGCAAATCGCAATGACGTCCGGAACCTGTCCCGGAAAGAGTTTGCGCCACATGCCATCGAACGTCTCCGGAGCAGTCTGAATACGCATGCTGGCTACCGCTTCCGGTGTCGCTAACGCCTTCGCATCAGGAAAGCGGTTAAGGAGGACTTTCAGTCCTAGGAAGTGATCACCATGCGCATGGGTGACGTAGATGGTTCGGAGCGTCTTGCCCGTGCTCGCAATCTTGTCTGCTAATTCCTCGTTTTGCGCTATGGTCAGGAACGTGTCGACCAGTACAGCATCGCTCTTCCCAGAAATCAGCGTGGAAGAGTTAGCAACCCACATAAGGGATTCTTTTCCCGGCGGAATGTCCCTATTGAGACCCAGACGGGTGGCAGTGAACACTTGGTAACTCAGACCGCTCGCGCTTTCCGCACTAGCGATAAGGGGTAGCGCGGGCATAAGGCACAGTGCACCCAGCTTCAGCACATTTCTACGATTCATCTCTCAGCCTCTAATTGAAACTTCGGCAATCCAATACGCCGCACAAGATTCCGGAACTTCTCCTTGCGAGTCAAAATTTTGAAGAACGTGATCGAACCTTCCCCAAACCGACAGTATATGACCGGTCATCTTAGTTTTCAAGGGCAGAATTTCGTGTGCATCGGTTCGATCTCCGGGGTCGTATAGATTCATGTTTGTATCGAGGGAGGAACTGGAGGGCTATCACTTTTCCCCGTGCGACGCAGGATCTCCTCGCTTGTGTGACAATGCGACGCATCGACGCGTGCGCTACTTGCGACATGGTCGACCGTCAATAGTAAGCGGAGTCGATTGTTGATGACATTTTTCTCCCCAGCCTTAATCTCCGAATGGGGAACGTGGGTAGTATTTCTCAGCGTCCTGGTGACCCAACTTGGCGCGCCGGTTCCCGCGGCACCGATGCTTCTCCTAGCTGGCTCTCAGGTAGCGGCTGGTTTCGTCTCCTTCGGTTCAGTATTCTTGGCCGCGGTCACCGCTGTTCTCATTTCGGATGGACTATGGTTTGCGCTTGGACGGCTGTATGGTCGGCGTCTCCTCGCACGGTTAGTCCGAGTATCTCTATCGCTGGACTCGAGCCTACGGAAGGCCACCGCCTGGTTCGAGCGTTATGGGGCACCACTGCTGCTTGTAGCGAAGTTCGTCCCTGGTCTTGGACTTATCGCGTCTCCGCTCCTTGGTACCACCAAGATTGACCGAAGAGTTTTTCTCTCGTGGGACATCGCTGGCGGCGCGATGTGGTCAGGGGTGTGGCTCGCTGGAGGAACGCTATTTGGTTCACAGTTGACCAGGATGATGTCCCTGGTGAGTGCGCAGGGCGTAACTGTTGCCGAAGTTCTCCTTGCTGTCGCGGCGTTGTTTGTGGCATACCGATGGATTCAGCGGCTACGTTTCCGTCGCTGGCTCGCGCATATTCGGATTACACCTCATCAGCTTGATGAGATGATGCGGTCAGAGCGTCCGCCTGTCATTCTCGATGCTCGCCCACAAGCGGTGCGCCATGCAGAACCACACGGCATCCCGGGCGCAATACCAATTGACTTGGCTTCACCCGAGAAAGTCGATCAGGCGCTACTCGAACGTGATCTTGTGGTCTATTGCGTTTGCCCTAACGAAGCAACGGCGAAGACGATTTCGCAACAAATGCGTCGAAAGGGATTTCGGCACGTGCGTGCGTTGAAAGGCGGCCTTGATGCTTGGGAACATCACGGTTATCCGGTAGAACAGCTCTCGCTGACGACCGAGAAAGAGGGCGTTGGAGAGGATGACAAGAACAATATGACCGTGCGCGCCATAGCTCCGAATTGAGAGCCAAGGACGGCAGGAATACGAACTCATGCTAGTCCTCGCCACCGGATCGGGCTTCTCTACTCGCCGCCGGTAATGTCAGCGTCTAAGCAAGATCGCGCACCTGCCGCGCTCGGATTGCGAGCGAACGAGTGAAGCCGTCGTGCCAGGTCTGCTCGAAGGCCGATTGTGCCGGAGGGTTTTCCAGAGCGACTCGTGCGAACGCGTCGGCGCTATTTCTGCAGCCCTTCCAAGGAGGCACGCAACAGCCGGCCACGGTGAAAGATGCCGGGTCTTTCCTGCAGGTCGCAGGCGTTAAGAACGTCGTTAGCGATCAGAATTTGCTGTGCGGCGAATCAATCAGCGATCCGACCGCTATACGTCTTGGGGAATTTCACGGTCCTACATGGGCCGGGCCGGCGTAGTGACAAGTGTAGCCGGATCGGAGGGCACATCACGTCGATCGCGCTGTCGACTGTCAGAGTCTTCGGCGGGCCGCATCAGATTGCGGTGATTGTGCAACCCGCAGCAGACAGACGCGTGGATCAGAAATGCTCCAGTTGCATCGGGCAAGGCGAGATCCCCGGGTGAAATGCTTGTGGCTGGTATCGTCGAGGGTTCTGAGGGCTACCGGTCAAACTCGCTGGACGCGTAAACCTTCGTCAGGCTACCTTGGCCAAAAGTTCATCGAGGGCTGCCGGCATCCAGGCGGCGCCGGTCCATCTTTCGAGGTGAAGGTCACGGAGCGGAATCGCTGTCAGCGCGCCGACCCAGTCGGTGGGGGCCGCGCCGCAACGCAGGCCGCTGGCGACCATCTCCATGGCCTCGCGCACATCGATATCGGCCACACGTGTCACCGTCGGCCACGGCAGCAGGCGTATGTCCCCCTCAGGCAAGCCAAAGCGGTACAGGCCAAACCGCGCATGTAGCGCGGCACGCGAAAGCAATTGCTTCGCTCCACTCAATCTGTTGTCAGCCAAGGCGGACGGGTCCCACTGCTGATTGCGTGAGAACCACAGTATTTCGTCGCCCGAACGCGGTGCTGTCGCGTGCGTAACTGCCGGCATCAGCCGCCTCGAGTGCGCAATAGCGACGAGGAGCGTCCCTATTGTGTAGTGCCAGACGTAACCGTTATCGCTATCCATAACACGCCTTGCTCTCCAAGATCTTCTCCCGTCGTCCATGAACGCCGGCGCGCGGTGGTTGAGTTCAAAACTTTGGGGGCTGTRCAAAACCCACGAGCATTTCCTCGTTGGCGTGCGATCACAGTGCCGAGATCCCGCCGTCAACGGCCACGGCCTGTCCCGTCAGATGCGAATCTTCCCTCGCGCATAGCGTCAGCATCGTGGCGACAAATTTCCTTGGGTCGGCGTACCAGGCCCTGATCCCATGCCGTCCGTCCTTCAATCAACCTTTGTATAATATGACTGGTCAGCTTGCAAGACAAGTACCGTAGCTACCGTTGAGTAGCTCATAGGCACATTGCGCAACAATCTGTGCCGGATACGGTCCATGCCACCCGTGGAGCTGCCCTATGCAGGCCGCGTTAGAAGAGTCCGGCGGGCGTCCGTACGCACTCAATTCGAGGATCGGCTCCTCGCATATCCACCGCGAAGGCGGTCTCTGTAATGGGGAAGGGTATCCTCCCCGCCACCCGCGTAATGCGTCCTCAGTAACTGCACGGATGAATGGTCGACGCGAGTCGATCGCAGCAGCGGGTTCATGCGGGTATGTTGCTCTTGACGCTGTCCTCGTGATGAACTATCGTCCGTTAACTAAACGATAGTTCATCAATAAAGGAGGGCGACAGGATGGATGCAAAAGAGCAGAAGGTAGCGCTCGTAATCGGAGCGGGCGACTCGACAGGTGGAGCGATTGCCCGACGTTTCGCCGCGGAAGGCATGGTTGCCTGCGTAACCCGCCGTTCTGCGGATAAGCTCGAGCCGTTGGTCGAGTCGATTCGGAGTACAGGGGGTACGGCCTACGCCTTTGGCACGGATGCGCGCAAGGAAGATGAGGTTGTGGCACTTATCGAAAAGATCGAGTCTGAGATTGGACCAATCGAAGTGCTCGTCTTCAACATCGGAGCCAATGTGCCTAGTTCAATCCTTGAGGAGACCGCGCGCAAGTACTTCAAGATCTGGGAAATGGCCTGCTTTTCAGGTTTCCTGAATGCCCGGGAAGTGGCCCGACGCATGGTCAGGCGACAACGGGGCACCATTCTCTTTACGGGTGCGACTGCAGGGCTGCGAGGTAAAGAGAATTACGCTGCTTTTTCAGGTGCGAAGCATGCTCTACGCGCGCTTGCACAAAGCATGGCGCGCGAACTCGGGCCCAAGAATATTCACGTCGCACATATTGTGGTCGATGGCGCTATCGACACCGAGTTCATTCGCTCGACTTTCCCTGACCGTTATGCATTGAAAGACCAAGATGGCATCCTGAACCCGGAGCATATCGCAGAGAACTATTGGTACCTCCATTCTCAGCCGCGTGATGCCTGGACATTCGAGTTGGACCTGCGTCCCTGGATCGAAAACTGGTAATCAAATCAGCTTGTCGTCTTCTGCTATTGATCCTGCATGTCGGCTCAGATTGCCAGCGAGAGGAAGTCCCGGACGACCGAAAGTCGGTGCCCCTTCGTCTATACGGATCAATAGAGCGGCGACTTGTGTCTGCCCATATTGTCATCATTAGGAGCGTAGTGTGCGCGAAGCAGTCATTGTTTCTACGGCGCGGACCGGGATCGGTCGTGCTTATAAGGGTTCCCTGAACAACACGAAATCGCCTTCCCTAATCGGCCACGTTCTTGCGCATGCGGTTCAACGCGCAGGAGTAGCGCCGGAAGAGATCGAGGACGTCGTTGTCGGTACATCGATGCCTGGAGGTACAGCGGGGATGAATCTTGGCCGCCTTGGTGCTCTGGCCGGCGGATTGCCAATCAGCGTCGCTGGACAGACCATTGACCGCCAGTGCGCCTCTGGCTTGATGGCCGTGGCCACGGCGGCCAAGCAGATTATGGCGGACGGTATGGATGTAGTTGCCGCAGGCGGGCAAGAGAGCATCTCGCTGGTGCAGGACCGCTTTGTCGAATGGATGGCTAGTGCCGCTGATCCGGCTTTGACGGAACGAGTTCCCCACGCATATATGCCTATGCTGCAGACGGCCGAATTCGTAGCCCGTAAGTACGGCATTTCGCGGGAGGCCCAGGATGTCTACGCAGCAGAGTCGCAGCGGCGTACTGCCTTTGCTCAGGAGAGGGGGCTTTTTGCGGATGAGATCGTGCCAATCAGGACTTCGATGGCCATCCAGGACAAGGACACGGGGGAGATCAGTTTCCGTGAGGTGACACTTGATCGAGATGAAGGAAACCGTCCCGGCACAACGGTGGAAGCATTGGGAACGCTTAGGACTGCAATTGACGGTGGCGTAGTTACCGGTGGCAATGCCAGTCAACTATCTGACGGTGCGTCCGCCTCCATCCTGATGGAACGCCGCTTGGCTGAGCGCCGTGGTTTGCAGCCTTTGGGAATTTATCGCGGCATTGCAGTCGCTGGCTGTGCGCCAGAGGAGATGGGGATTGGCCCAGTCTTCGCGGTCCCCAAGCTCTTGGAGCGCCATGGCCTGAAGGTAGGGGATATTGGACTGTGGGAGCTGAATGAAGCGTTTGCAAGCCAAGTCATCTACTGTCGGGATCGTCTTGATATCGATCCGGAGCGCCTCAACGTCAATGGTGGTGGCATTTCAATCGGTCATCCATACGGTATGACGGGGGCGAGGCTTGTTGCTCATGCATTGATCGAAGCCAAAAGGCGTAGTGAAAAGTATGTGGTTGTCACCATGTGCATCGGCGGCGGGATGGGTGCTGCGGGACTGTTCGAAGTGGCGTAGAGCGTTAATCGGCGTGGTGCAACGGCAGAATTGCTCAAGGCGATTTGCAAAAAGTCCGCTGGCACAAGCAGAAATCCATCCGGAAATCTTCATGAAATATATGACGTCTAAAGACCAGAATGCATCACACGACGACGCAAAGAAGTTTTCCCTATTCGTATTGAACTCGGCCGTTGAGCTAGCCGGTGTCATTACGATTGAGGCGCGTTCGGCAGGCGACGCGAGGGAGCGGTTCGAAGCCACACGGTCGGCCGACCAACACCTGATATCGGTACTGTCTGAATGTTCTCAGACATCATGGCACTCTCGGAGAAGCTGACCACCCTCTTGCACCGGCGTCGAGCCACACACGCACGGCCTGCGGGCCGTCGCTACATTTCACACAGACTTCACTATGCTCGTTGTCCAGGAGACATCATGAGTGCCCCACGTGTCCAGTTCCACTTTGATTTCGGTAGTCCAAATTCCTATCTTAGCCACAAGGTCATTCCGGCTATTGAGGCACGTCAAGATGTCGAGTTTGAGTATGTTCCGGTGCTACTTGGCGGAATTTTCAGACTAACAGGAAACCGATCGCCAGCCGAAGCCTTTGGGGGAATCAAGAACAAGCCGGAGTATGCGGAGCTGGAGATGCAACGCTTTGTCGCCAGGCACGGTCTGACGGCGTTCCAACATAACCCCTTTTGGCCTATCAATACCTTGCAGATAATGCGTGGCGCCGTGGCCGCCCAAAAGAACGACACCTTTATGTCCTACGTGAATGTCGTCTTCGAGAATATGTGGGAGCAAGGGTTGAAAATGGATGATCCGGCCGTCATCGCTACGGCGCTCGATGCTGTCGGTTTGGACGGTAAGGGATTTCAGGAGCGCATCGCAGATTCCGAAGTCAAACAGATTTTGCTAGAAAACACCGAGAACTCCTTTTCCCGCGGCGCGTTTGGCTCGCCAACATTCTTCGTCGGTGATGAAATGTTCTTCGGAAAAGATCAGTTGCGGGACGTTGAGGAGGAGATTCAAAAGACGAAAGCACGCAAGAAATAGATGAGTACGAAAAAAGGCAGGTACAAATAAAAAACCGCGCAACCATGATGATGGTGATATCGCAGCGGAAGAGGAGACAACATATGGAACGTCGATCGTTCTTGGCGGCTGTAGGTRCAGCATGGTTCGGAGGCACGACATTTGCAAGCCATCTAGCTCTTGCGCAGGAAGCAAAGAAGTACCCGAACAAGATTATCCGCGTGGTAGTGCCGTTTCCCGCGGGAGGGGCGACCGACAATCTCGCGCGTGCGTTGGGCCAAGAGCTCACGAAGGCAACGGGGCAGGTTGTCGTAGTCGACAACAAGCCTGGAGGTTCGACGATTGTCGGCTCAAGCGCTGTCGCTCATGCAGCGCCGGACGGCTACACACTCTTGCTGACACTCAGTGACGCGCTAACGCTGGTTCCATATACGATCAAGACACCATACGACCCAGTTCAAGATTTCACGCCTGTGGCGCAGATTGCTCGCACGCCAGGCGTCATGTACATGCACCCTTCGGTTCCCGCCACAGATCTCGCTGGGCTGGTCACTTGGATGAAGGCCAATCCAGGGAAGACGAACTTCGCCTCTGTCGGCCCCGGCACATCATCGCACTTAGCTGGCCTGTTATTCAATCAGTTGGCCGGAGTCGACATGCGGCATATTGGCTACAAGGGTTCGGCTCCGGCTCTCCAGGATCTACTCGGCGGGCAAGTTCAGGTCATGTTCGACGTGATGTCGACCGTGATGCCGTACGTCGAAAAAGGGAGATTGCGAGCTATGGCGATCAGCAGCCCAGCAAGGACCAAGCTTGCACCAGGAGTTCCGACGTTCAGGGAATTGGGATACCAGGGCATGGAGCAACTTGCCGTTAGCTTTGACCTGTACGCCCCACGAGGAATGGACAGGGAGCTGGCTGTTCACGTCAATGCGCTTGTGAAAGGGGTGCTGAACGCGCCAGTATTCGGCGAAAGATTCGAGCAGTTACGGCTGCTGCCACCCGATTTAGGGGATGTGGACAGTCTCACAAAGCAACTCGGCCAGGATCGGGAGAGGTGGGGCGAATTCATTCGCAGGCTTGGTTACAAGCCAGAGGTCTAGTCGCGGATTCATCGCCCGCTTCAATGCTGAGCCGCGGTGCGATGCGCCCGTCGAATATTCCCGCGGATTTACTACACACGAGATCTGGAGACTATGAACGAATTCCCCAATCCTACGCAGATGCAATCTCAGGATTTGCTGCCGCGGTCTGTCGTTACGGCTTTTACGAGCCTGCCGGACATGATTCACCAATGCGCCGCTGCGTGTGGAGAGCATCCGGCCATCATCTGTGAGGGAGAGACGGTCAGTTTTGCCGCGTTCGACGCCATCGTTGGCCGCTGCGCCGCGTCACTGCAACGCGATAGCATCGTCCCGCAGGACACCATCGCTATCTGCGCAAAGAGCTCCGTCCGCTATGCCGCCGTCTTCTTTGGTAGCCTGCGCGCGGGGGCCTCGGTGGCGCCGCTATCGCCTGATGCGCACCCTGATAGCCTCGCAAGCATGATCGCCAATTCCGGGGCGCGCATTGTCTTTATTGATGGGCCCGTCGAACAGGTACTGGCGATGGCAAAGCTGCCGACGGGAATCCGCTTCATCCGAGTCGACACCCAGGAGTACGACGCGTGGCTCGCCCCTAAGGGCAGCGCGTCGTGGCCTGTTGACATCCAGCCGGAATGGGCCTTCAACATCATCTACTCGTCCGGCACCACTGGCACGCCCAAGGGAATCGTACAGTCGCACGCAATGCGCCACGCTTACACCGTGCGCAGCGCAGAGCGCGGCTACGGACCCGATGCGGTCACGATGATCTCCACACCGCTGTACTCCAACACCACGCTGGTTAGCTTTATCCCGACGCTAGCACTGGGAGGCACAGTCATCTTGATGCCGAAGTTCGATGCATCCCAATATCTCGAGCTTGCTCAACGTTGCCGTGCCACGCATACCATGCTGGTACCGGTGCAGTACAAGCGCTTGCTGGAGGATCCGGACTTCGATCGCTACGATCTTTCCTCGCTGCACAACCGCTTCTGCACCAGTGCTCCTTTTTCCGCGGCGCTCAAGGCAGATATCCTGCGACGCTGGCCAGGCGAGCTCACGGAGTTTTACGGTATGACGGAGGGCGGGGCGACATTCGAACTGCGAGCGCATGAATATCCCGATAAGCTCCACACCGTCGGAAGGCCAATCTCCGGTGACGAAGTGCGCATTATCGATTCGGAAGGCCGCGAACTCGAGCTTGGCGAGGTTGGCGAACTCGTGGGCCGCTCGCCTGCCATGATGACCGGCTACTACAAGCAGCCCGAAAAGACGGCTGAAGCAGAGTGGTACGACAGCGAGGGCCGCCGGTTCATTCGCACAGGTGACGTTGGCCGTTTTGATGAGGACGGCTTTCTCGTGCTAATGGACCGACGAAAGGACATGATTATTTCTGGTGGCTTCAACATCTATCCAAGCGACCTGGAGCAGGTGCTTGTGAATCACCCTAATGTTTCCGAGGCGGCAGTTATTGGCGTGCCGTCGGAACGGTGGGGCGAGACTCCTGTCGCCTTTGTCACTCTGCGCGCCGGGGCGCAACAGTTGGGCGAGGGATTGCAGGCTTGGGCCAATGAGCGCATCGGCAAGATGCAGCGCCTGGCGGACCTCGTTATCGTCGATTCATTGCCCCGCAGTCCGATTGGTAAGGTGCTAAAGCGCGAGCTTCGTGCCTCCTACAACGACAACCGTCCTCTCGCCTGATGACAGTGCCGGGCAGGCGACTCGAGCACGCCGAAGGCGGCACTTTGTTTCAGTGATACCGGTAGTGTTGGGGCGGTTCCTGTCCAACCCCGCATGCGCGTAGCGAAAGAAGCCGACACCATTGCATTTCTAAGACTGAACACGTGAACATTATGAAGACTCGTATTACCGAGATGTTTGGCATCCGACATCCAATCATTCAGGGCGGTATGCACTATGTCGGACTCGCCGAGATGGCGTCCGCAGTTTCGAATGCCGGCGGTCTCGGAATCATTACCGCTCTGACACAAAAGACGCCGGAGCTACTGGCACGCGAAATTGCGCGCTGCGCTGCCATGACCGACAAGCCGTTTGGCGTGAATCTGACGTTCCTGCCTACTTTCGCCGCGCCGCCCTATGCAGAATATATCGCCGCGATCCGCGAAGGGGGCGTGCGCATTGTCGAGACCGCCGGTCGCAGCCCGCAAGAATTCATGCCTTTGCTCAAGGCAGCCGGTATCAAGGTTATTCACAAGTGCACTTCTGTGCGGCATGCGCTGAAGGCTGAGCAGATTGGCTGTGACGCGGTTAGCGTCGATGGCTTCGAGTGCGGTGGACATCCAGGGGAAGACGATGTGCCCAACATGATCCTGTTGCCCAGAGCCGCGGATGAACTAAAGATTCCCTTTGTGGCATCAGGCGGCATGGCGGACGCACGCAGTCTTGTCGCGGCGCTAGCGCTTGGCGCCGATGGTATGAATATGGGAACCCGGTTCGTCGCTACAAAGGAAGCGCCAGTACATGAAAACGTCAAGCAGGCCATTGTCAGCGCATCAGAACTTGATACTCGCCTTGTTATGCGCCCGCTGCGCAATACGGAGCGAGTCTTAAGCAACGCGGGCGTCGAGCGGATCCTGGACATCGAGCGGGAAAAGGGGGGGAAACTGCAAATCGATGATATCTACGAACAGGTAGCTGGAGTTTATCCCAGGGTCATGGTCGATGGGGACATGGACGCGGGTGCCTGGAGTTGCGGCATGGTGGCGGGCCTGATTCGAGATGTCCCGACCGTACAGGCCTTGATCGATCGGATTATGGATGAGGCCGAACAGTTGATTGCGCATCGCCTCGCGCGGCTCCTGTCAGATCGTCGCGGTTAGTTAAACGTACATCATCGCGTCTGGACGCCGTTCGCTGTGGGATTAGTCGGTCGCACTTCAATTCCTAGCCAGGGCGTCCGCAGATGCTGTGCCTGCAACCAAATGCTATGTTCTCCGCCATGTCTTCATCATTGAAAAACGTCGAAAGCCTTTATACGAGAGTGCGGCTGATCGCGCGATGAAGTTTCAGGCGAACGCTGGGTGCTACTAATTTTGCGCGAGGTATTACAGGGCGGGAGACACTACAATCAGTTCGAAAGGTCGCTAGGCATCGCGCCGAACATGCTCAGCCGACGGCTGCGCTCCTTAGAGGCCCTAACAAAATGATCCTGCAGGGCTGCTAACTTCAAGCGACCTTTGCTAACCTTTGCGTTGTGTTAAGTCTTGGTGAGCGGTTCGAGTTGCTCGATGGACCGCCCAAGGAAGCGGCGGCTAGACGCGAGAATCTGCTGTCTAGTCCTGTCTGATTCAACCACTCGTGCGAGCAAGATGGCGCCCACGCACTGCGCTAGCAAAGCCCAGGCTGCATCAGAATCATCCAGGCGATTCTTCCAACTGCTCTGCAGCTTTCTTGCACTTTGCTCTACGGAGCTGCGGACTGAGGCGTCGGCCCTCGCAATCTCTGGTCCCAAGGTCGGTAGGGCGCAGCCTGTTTCTGGATGCAGCACATGAGAACTGCTCAAGTAACTGCGGATACGTTTCACAAAATGATCTTCATCTGTCTCTTTGCCCGCAAGCATTTCCGTGCTGTTGGAAAGCTCTTGCTCGATAACAGCAGCAAACAACTCCGCCTTCGAATCGAAATGACTATAGAAAGCGCCGCCGGTGAGCCCAATCGCCTTCATCAAGGCATCGACGCCTGTTGAATCGAATCCGCCCGTCTTGGCTATCGCTCGGCTGCTGTTCAGAATCTTCTCTCGTGTCTCCTGCTTGTGAGTGCTTGAGTACCGCATTCCGTTCACCATGAATGAGTCAATGTGTGGAAATTATAGCATTACGATCGTTTAGGAAAACGACCGCCACGCCGRCAGGCATTGGCATAGCCCAACACCGGCGCGCTGCGGTACTTGTAGGCCTGACCTAGGTCCCTGCGGCGTTCCCTGCCATGAATACCTGTTGACATGCTCCTGTACGTAACCTACGATCGTTTACCAAACGAACGTTAACCTACAGTCGAACCAGCTGGTGGCGTTTCCCCTTCGAGGGGGGTCCACGAGATGACAAGCGAGATAGAATTCGTCATGCAGCCTGGCAGGCACTGTGCGATACAGCCCACGGATTCAACCGGGGTATAACAACTATCAAGGAGACATTGAAATGGAAGCCAAGCGCTGGCATGGATCCTATCCGCCCGAGATGCCAACTGAGATTGAGATCGACGAAGAGGCGACGCTAGGATCAAAGATTGCGCAGGTAGTCAACTTGTTCGCGGACCGTCCATCGCTCACTTGCTTGGAAGAGTCGCTGACCTTTAGAGAACTTGGTCTCCTATCCGAGGCGCTTGCTACCTTCTTCCAACAGTCGGGATTGAAGAAAGGCGACCGGGTAGCCCTGATGCTGCCAAGTTGTCCTGCGTTCATGATCGGCCTGGCAGCCGTATTCCGAGCGGGGATGGTGGCGGTTCCGGTCAATCCTCTATATACGCCACGGGAACTTAAGTACCAGCTACAGGATTCTGGCGCTACCTGCATTATTGTCGCGGAGCAGTTGCAGCAGTCATTGCAGCAAGTACTGGCCGAAACCAGCATCGCGCAGGTATTAACAGCGACTGTTGTCGGACTGGGGGCGATTGTTGGCGAACTCGCGGCGACTGATGCTGAGCCTGTCCAGCAAGACGAAGCCGACGGCAAAGGGAATGCCAGAGCGTTGGCCGACGCGATCCTGCGTGGAGGCAGGAGCCGACTTGTCGAAGTCACTCAGACGGCTCAAGACATTGCCATTCTGCAGTACACCGGTGGTACGACAGGTCTATCCAAAGGGGCGATTCTCACGCACAAGTCCGTTTGCGCAAGTCTGGCGCAGGTTTCGACTTGGACTGGGTTCGCATTAACCGGAATGAAGGCATCGATGATTACACCGCTGCCTCTCTACCACGTCTTTCCACTCGCGACCGCACTGCTGGGACTGTCGCTAGGTGTTGAAAATCGTCTAGTTCCCAATCCCCGCGATGCCGCTACTGTGATTGCCGAAATGAAGCGGCATCCATTTCAGATTTTCATCGGTGTCAATACCTTGTTCAATACCTTGGTCAACGAACCTGAACTTCAATCGGTCGACTTCAGCGAGACTCGGCTGGTTATTGGTGCAGGGGCGTCAATCCATGAAGCCGTCGCGACGCGTTGGCGCGCAATCGGCGCGCCCGCCGTTACTGAAGCGTACGGTCTGACCGAGACTTCACCCAGCGCTACATTCAATCCTCCCGGCCGAAGTGGAACGATCGGCCTCCCTGCACCATCTACTGATGTTCGGATCGTGAACGAGGGTGGGGATGATGTCTCGCTTGGATCCCCAGGTGAGCTTCTTATCAGGGGGCCACAACTCTTCAACGGCTATTGGAACCGGGAGGAGGAAACAAAGAAGGCGTTTTCTACCGACGGTTGGTTCAAAACGGGGGACATCGTGACCATGGACGAGCAGGGCTTCATGAGAATGGTGGACCGCAAGAAGGACATGATTCTCGTCTCAGGCTTCAACGTTTATCCAAATGAGATTGAGTCTGTCATGGCAATGATGCCGAATGTCTTGGAGTCGGCGTGCATTGGCGTTCCAGATGAACGCTCTGGAGAAGTACCACATCTCTTTGTCGTGCCGCGCGGGGACGTGAACCTAACAACGGAGCAGGTGGAAGCACACTGTCGCGCTCATCTGGCGCCCTATAAGGTGCCGCGGCACATTACGCTAGCGGACTCTCTGCCTAAGTCCACGGTTGGAAAAATCCTACGGAGAGAATTGCGCTCTCGCATGGCACCCGATCGGGAAAGTACGTAGGCTCAGCTGATCGTATCGAATCTCGCATTCTTTCTCAAAAATAAACGGCAACTCGCCAACAATAGCTATGAACGCCTATCACGCTCCAGTTCGCGAATATCAGTTCGTGCTCCACGAACTGCTCGATGTGACAACCCCTCCCGCGTTTTCCGAAGCTGATGACCTGAGTTCCGAGACAATAGACCAGGTGATAGAGGCGGCTGGTCTGTTCGCGACAGAAGTGCTGGCACCATTGAACGACATTGGGGACCGCCAGGGATGCTCCATGCCCTCCGCAGGTGTGGTTACCACACCCGACGGGTTCAAAATGGCGTATCAGCAGTTCATTGAAGCAGGCTGGACGTCGCTGGGATGTAACCCGGAGCATGGCGGTCAAGGTCTACCCAACACCGTGAATGCGGCAGTTCTAGAGATCTTCGCCGGTGCCAACATGGCGTGGGCAGCTTATCCGGGAATGTCACAGGCGGCCTATACTTGTCTAGCTGCAAACGCTACGGCAGCGCAGAAAGAGCTCTACCTGCCGAAGCTGGTATCTGGCGAATGGGCGGGAACGATGTGCTTGACCGAGCCACACGCAGGAACCGATCTTGGACTCTTGCGAACTCGAGCTATTCCGCATGACGATGGCACCTTCGCCATCACGGGTACGAAGATATTTATATCGGGCGGTGAGCACGATCTCACGGACAACATCATCCATCTGGTACTCGCGCGGCTTCCGGACTCTCCGCTTGGCGTCAAGGGCATTTCTCTCTTCCTTGTTCCGAAGATCCTGGTGTCCTCCAAAGGGGAGTTGGGAGAGCGCAACGCGGTCTTTTGCGGTTCTCTCGAGCACAAGATGGGGATTCATGCAAATGCCACGTGCACAATGAACTTTGACGGTGCGACCGGATATCTCGTGGGTGAGGTGAACAAGGGGCTGGCGGCGATGTTCGTCATGATGAACCATGCGCGACTTCTTGTCGGTGTCAATGCAATTGGACTGATGGAAGCGGCGTATCAGAAGGCGCTAGCCTATGCCAAGGATCGTTTGCAAGGCAGGTCTCCAAAGGAATCGGCTAGAAGGGGCCCCGCAGACTCAATTATCGAGCACGCGGATGTGCGTCGTATGCTCCTGACTCAGAAAGCATACGTCGAGGGAGCACGTGCATTCGGATGGTGGGCATGCCAACTTGCTGACACGCAGCATGCCACCAAAGACCCCGAAATCCGCCATCAGGCGGCGGAGCTCTCTGCTCTTGTAACTCCGATTGTGAAGGCATTCAGCAGCGACCTCGCCGTTGAATGCACTAGTCTTGCAATGCAAGTATTTGGTGGGCACGGATACATCGCTGACAATCATGTTGAGCAGTATCTTCGCGATGCGCGAATTATCCCACTCTACGAAGGTGCGAACGGCATTCAGGCTTTGGATTTGCTCGGCCGTAAGGTTCTGATGGATGGCGGTAAGAAGCTTGAGATTTTCCTCAAAATCATCACAGAATTCATTGAAACGCATGCCGCCGACCCAGAAATGGGGGACTTCACAAACTCACTGTCCCGTGCGATCAACCTGCTGCGAAACGCGACGCAGGATGTGTCAGTGCAATCCAAGATCGACCCTCATACTGAAGGGAGTGTCGCTGTCGCGTACTTGCGGCTGGTCGGTCATGTGGGGCTTGGGTGGATGTGGGCCCGTATGGCTGCTCTAGCGTTCTCCAAAAGCCATGATTCTGATCCAATTTATGCGTCAAAGATCGCCACGGCACGTTTCTATTTCAAAAAGCTGCTACCAGAAGTGGATGCTCTTGCAGTGGAGATTGCAACCGGGTCGGGGCCGATCATGGCGATTGATTTCGGCTGAAGCGAGCGATCTTGACGTTTTTGCCCAGGCTGGTGGTTGGTCGCATAGGCTCAGGCAGTTCATCGCGTCGATGTTTGTGACAACGCCTCTGGCTCACGGGCCAGGGGGAAGAATTTGGTAAATATGACGACTCAGACTTCCGTTCCAAGCGATACACTACGCAACAGAAGGACAATTGTCCGGTCTTCAAGAGAGAACGTGATGCGAGTCACGACTCAGTTGGCGAGGATGCACGGGTTGAGCAAGTTCTCGATCAACGAGCTATCGGCACAATTAGGCATTTCGAAGAGCATGGTGTATGACCGCTTTCAGTCGCGAGCAGACCTTATCTCCGAAGTGCTGGTGGAATACTACTCGGCCTTACTCCGCGATGCGAATGACGTGACGCGAAACACCCCAAAAGGGATTCAGCGGCTTGTACGAATCATTGACATGTGGTTGGGCGAGTACGTGCTCAAGGATGGGGGGTGTCTACTGCTTCGTGCCGCTTCCGAATACTGCGCAAGTACTGACGAGCTGACCGGGGAGACAATGCGGTTTGTCGTAAATGGATGGCGTAACTGTCTTGATGTGCAGTTACGCGATGCCGTAGTGTGCGGGGAAATCCCTTCGGACGTAGATACCAGGCTGCTTGGTTTCGAAATCTATGGCTTCGTGCTGGGAATTCATCACGATTGTATTTTTCTAGGGAAACCTGTCTCTTTCAGGGCTGAGGCATTCTCTAAAATCTTTTCAAGGCATGGAATCAATTTGCCTATCAACGCTGCCCTACGAAAGTTTCAATGACGTGATGGGCTTGCGATCTCGGTGACCCGAGATCGCGCCACATGCGTTTGTGCTGCTTATATCGGGGTGTTCTTCGCGGCATGGGCTGTCGCCCACAACGAGCCGGGATTGATCCGATCGGAATAGAGTTCAAACATGCTGTCATAGAGCTCGCGCGCAGTCGTGGTCTGGTGATTCACGCGCTTGAGATTCATGATGTATTGCCGTGTTGTTCTGATATGGCGAGGACTGCTGTCGGGCTCGAGCGGCCCATGGCCCGCTGCGCGGAGAGCCCTACTTGCCGTGGCAGTCGGTCGATGAACACGGCGCCGAACTCGACATTCTGCTGCAGAAGCGGCGCGATGCCTTGTCTCGCGATAGGCAGGTTGACAACGCCATCGCGACGCCTCAAACGGCGCGGCGAACCATCAGCTCCTTGATCTTGCCGATGGCCTTGGTCGGATTCAGCCCCTTCGGGCAGACGTCGACGCAGTTCATGATGCTGTGGCAACGGAACAGGCGGTACGGGTCGTTCAGGTCGTCCAGGCGCTGGCTGGTGGCCTGGTGTGGCCTGGT
>NZ_JBFTNF010000068.1:0-34642 GCF_056397345.1 Cupriavidus sp. 05N38 | reverse complement strand
GTGCCCATCCACCCCGGTCGCGGCAGTAGCCTGAACCACCTGGGCTATCGCCATCATGCAGCGCCACCACGAATCGGACACCACCCGCGATGCCGCAGGCGAGCAAACCGGCAGCGTCAGCAGCCCAGCCGAAGCCAACGCGCCCACCACGAAACCACCATCCCCCATAAAGTCTGAGCGCCCAGCCTTCTGCAAGAATCGCTTTCTTTTGGTTACTTTTCTTTTCGAGAAAAGAAAAGTGACACTTACATGTGTGCGAACGGGCTACCAAGCCCGCGCCGCTAGGCCCACAGTCCCAGGCGTACCCTGAATGCACACAAAAATCCAAAGAGGCCCAAGCCGCTAGGCCCACAGACTCAGGCGCACCCTGAATGCACACAAAAAATCCAAAGAGGCCCAAGCCGCTAGGCCCACAGACTCAGGCGCACCCTGAATGCACACAAAAATCCAAAGAGGCCAAGGCCAAGAGCCCACCCCTAAGCCACCCCCAACCTCTCCCTCAACTCCGCGATCTTCGTCCGGCTCACCGGTACCGGCGTGCGCTGGGCGTCGGCCATGACGAGTTGTATGCGCTCCTCCGATCGCACCACTTCCACCGCATGCGCCAGGCTGACGATATGGCTGCGGTGCACGCGCAGGTAGACGCTGTCGTCGAGCCGTGACTCGAGGTCGGTCAGCGAGAGGTTGGACAGGTAGTGCTCGTCCTTGGTCACGATGGTCGTGTAGTGGCCGTCGCCCTGGAAGCGGACGATGTCCTTCAGGTCCACCAGGATCACGCGGTTCTTCCGGTACACCGGGATCTTGAACAGCCGCCGGGGCGAGGCGGCGCTGCCGGCCGAAGCTGTCTGGTGCGGCTCGGTGGTGATGTCGGTGACGTCGTAGAAGATCAYGCAGGTGCCGCATACACCGCTCGTGTCCGTCATCTTGGACACCTTGATGAGCAGCACCCGGTCGGGGATATTGATCATCATGGCCAGCGGCGGCGGGGACTTCACCGGGCAGCCGCTGGCGTCTTCGGACTGCAGCAGGAAGCGCAGCTTCTCGCGGCTTTTCTCCGGGTGCAACTGGACCACGTCGATGCCGATCAGCCGGTCCTGGCTGACGCCCAGCGACTGCTCGCTGGCCGGACCGAGGATCTGCAGCGCGACGTCATTGAAGGCGGTGACGCGGCCTTGCGCGTCGAGCCA
Organism: Cupriavidus sp. 05N38; assembly: GCF_056397345.1. Classification (NCBI taxonomy): domain Bacteria; kingdom Pseudomonadati; phylum Pseudomonadota; class Betaproteobacteria; order Burkholderiales; family Burkholderiaceae; genus Cupriavidus; species Cupriavidus sp. 05N38. The sequence goes on along the minus strand of NZ_JBFTNF010000068.1, from coordinate 33,455 downwards.
GACGATGCCGGGATTGAACTGCTCCAGCTTGTGCTGGAACGTCTCGCTGCGGCGCRCCTCCGGCGGTGGCGTGGTGAACGGCGCAAGGCGGTCCATTGCTTGTCTCCAGGTCTGACGTCGGGCCATCGCGCGCCTGCGCGGCATTTCAGTTGTATGCCTCTGCCGTGGTTCGTGCAAGTTTCCCGGCGTTTGGCGCAGCACAGCCTTGCGTTCGGGAAGCCACATTGCTTTGCTGCGCTGCATTATGAAATGCTTCAGGAAACACAGCGATCCGCGCACGCCGCCGGACCGGCGCACATGGCGATGCCCATGCCGGCGCACATGCGGCGCACATGCCGGTGCACGTGGCCGCGCAAGCCAAGGAGACCAGCGTGATCCCTCGCCCCTTTGAATACCATGCGCCCAGGACCCTGCCTGAAGCGGTAGCGCTGCTGGAAGAATACGGCGACGGCGCCAAGCTGCTTGCGGGCGGGCACAGCCTGCTGCCGATGATGAAGCTGCGCTTCRCCGAGCCGGCCCACCTGATCGACCTGGGCAAGGTCGAAGGCCTGAAGGGCATCCGCGAGGAAGGCGGCGAGCTCCGCATCGGCGCGATGACCACCGAGAACGAGTTGATCTGGTCGCCCCTGCTGCAGGAAAAATGCCCCTTGCTGGTCGAGGGCGCGCGCCTGATCTCGGACCCGCAGGTGCGCTACCGCGGCACCATCGGCGGCGACATCTCGCACGGCGATCCCGGCAATGACCATCCGGCGCTGATGATGGCGCTGGACGCCTCCTTCGTGCTGGCCGGCAAGCTGGCCGAGCGCGTGGTGCCGGCAGACGGCTTCTTTCTCGGCACCTACATGACGCTGCTCGACCCGGGCGAAATCCTGACCGAGATCCGCATCCCGGTACCGGTGCAGGGAACGGGCTATTGCTACGCCAAGCTCAAGCGCAAGTCCGGCGATTTCGCCACCGCCGCCGCGGCGGTGATGCTGCGCCTGCGCGGCGAAACCGTGGAGGACGTGCGCATCGCGTTGACCAACGTCGCGCCCACGGCGATCCGCGCCAGCGATGCCGAGCAGAGCCTGCGCGGCAAGCCGCTCGACGATGCGGCCATCGCCGAGGCAGCGCGCCTGGCGATGGCGGTGTGCGACCCGGCCGAGGACCTGCGCGGCGACGCCGCGTACAAGACGGCCATGGCGGGCGAGATGACGCAGCGCGCGCTGCGCGTCGCTTATTCGCGGGCGGCGCACTGAGCGCCATATCCATTGTCGAACCCATTGCAGGCCCCAGCGGAGACCGGACATGATCAAGAAAGTGATGGTGTCGTTCAAGCTCAACGGCAAGGACACGGATGTGGTGGCGGAGCCGCGCGAACTGCTCATCCACACGCTGCGCGAGCGATGCCTGCACACCGGTCCGCATATCGGCTGCGAGACCTCGCACTGCGGCGCCTGCACGGTGGACATGGACGGCATGTCGGTCAAGTCCTGCACGGTGCTCACGGTGCAGGCCGAGGGTGCCCAGGTGCTGACGGTCGAGGGCCTGGCGCAGGGCGGCGAGCTGCATGCGTTGCAGGAAGCCTTCATGCAGGAGCATGCGCTGCAGTGCGGCTTCTGTACGCCCGGCATGCTGATGCGCGCGTACCGCCTCCTGCAGGAAAACCCCGACCCGAACGAAGACGAGATCCGCTACTGGATGGCCGGCAACCTGTGCCGCTGCACGGGTTACCAGAACATCGTGAAAGCGGTGCAGTATGCCGCCCGCAAGCTGCGCGGAGAAGCGGTCCAGACCTCGCATCCCTTGATGGACGAGGCAACGCACTAAACGCGGTCGCAAGGACGGGAAGAGGGCAACGCCGGGCGTGGACCGGTCCCGCCCGGAGGCTCAAGCAGACGCACGGAGACGCACCATGGGAACGATGACCGCCGAAGCCGAGCGCCTCGCCGCGCTGGAGGGCATGGGCTGTTCGCGCAAGCGCCGCGAAGACCCGCGCTTCCTGCAGGGCAAGGGCACCTATGTCGATGACATCAAGATGCCGGGCATGCTGTTCGGGGCGATGGTGCGCAGCCCCTACGCGCACGCCCGCGTGAAGAAGATCGACAAGTCGCGCGCGCTGGCGCTGCCCGGCGTGCACGCGGTGCTGACCGCCGACGACCTCAAGCCGCTCAAGCTGCACTGGATGCCGACGCTGGCCGGCGACGTGCAGGCGGTGCTGGCCGACGAGAAGGTCTGCTTCCAGAACCAGGAGGTGGCCTTCGTGGTCGCCGACGACCGCTACGTGGCGGCCGACGCCGCCGAGCTGGTGGAGGTGGAGTACGAGGAACTGCCGGCGCTGGTGGACCCGCACCAGGCCCTGGCGCCGGATGCGCCGGTGATCCGCGAGGACATTCGCGACAAGCAGGTGGGCGCGCATGGCGCGCGCCGGCATCCCAACCATATCTTCAACTGGAAGATCGGCGACAAGGACAAGACCGACCGCGCCTTCGACAATGCCGAGGTCACGGTGACGCAGGACATGGTGTATCCGCGCGTGCATCCGTGCCCGCTGGAGACCTGCGGCTGCGTGGCGTCCTACGACAAGGTGCGCGGTGACCTGACGGTGTACATCACCTCGCAGGCGCCGCACGTGGTGCGCACGGTGGTGGGCATGCTGTCGGCGATTCCCGAGTCGAAGATCCGCATTGTCTCGCCGGACATCGGCGGCGGCTTCGGCAACAAGGTGGGCGTGTATCCCGGTTACGTGGTGTCGATCGTGGCGTCGATCGTGCTGGGCCGGCCGGTGAAGTGGATCGAGTCGCGCGCCGAGAACCTCAGCAGCACGGCGTTCGCGCGCGACTATCACATGAAGGGCGAACTGGCCGCCGACCGCGACGGGCGCATCAAGGCGCTGCGCGTGAACGTGGTCGCCGACCACGGCGCCTTCGACGCCTGCGCCGATCCGACCAAGTGGCCGGCCGGCATGTTCCATGTGTGCACCGGCTCGTACGCCATTCCCAACGCCTTCGTCTCGGTCGACGGCGTCTACACCAACAAGTTTCCGGGCGGCGTGGCCTATCGCTGCTCGTTCCGCGTGACCGAGGCGGTGTACCTGATCGAGCGCATGATCGATGTGCTGGCGCTCAAGCTCGGCATGGACAAGACGGAGCTGCGGCTGCGCAACTTCATCCGCAAGGACCAGTTCCCGTATCTCACGCCGCTCGGGCTCGAATACGACTCCGGCGACTACGAGCCCGCGCTGCGCAAGGTGCTGGCCGCGGTGGACTATCCCGCGCTGCGCGCCGAGCAGGACGCGCGCCGCGCGGATCCCAAGGCCGAGTGGCTGATGGGCATCGGCGTGTGCACCTTTACCGAGGTCGTCGGCGCGGGGCCGTCCAAGGCTTGCGACATCCTCGGCATCGGCATGTTCGATTCCTGCGAGATCCGCGTGCATCCGGACGGCTCGGCCATCGCCCGCATGGGCACCATCACGCAGGGGCAGGGCCACCAGACCACCTATGCGCAGATCATCGCGTCGGAGGCCGGCATCCCGGCCTCGGTGATCCAGGTGGAGGAGGGCGATACGTCCACCGCGCCCTACGGGCTCGGCACCTATGGCTCGCGTTCCACGCCGGTGGCCGGCGCGGCGGTGGCGCGCGCGGCGCGCAAGATCCGCGAGAAGGCCCGGCTGATCGCCGCGCACCTGTTCGAGGCCGGCCCGGACGATGTGGAGTTCGACCTCGACCGCTTCGTCCTCAAGGGCTCGCCGGGCAAGTTCAAGACCCTGAAGGAGGTGGCCTGGGCCGCCTACAACAATGTGCCCGAAGGCATGGAGATGGGGCTGGAGGCGGTGGACTACTACGATCCGCCCAACTTCACCTTCCCGTTCGGCGCCTACCTGTGCGTGCTCGACATCAACCGCTATTCGGGCGAGACGCGCGTGCGCCGCTTCTATGCGCTGGACGATTGCGGCACGCGCATCAACCCGATGATCATCGAAGGGCAGATCCACGGCGGCCTGACCGAAGGCTTCGCGGTGGCGATGGGCCAGGAGATGCCCTACGACGAGGCCGGCAACCTGCTCGGCGCCACGCTGATGGACTACTTCGTGCCGACCTCGCTCGAGACGCCGCACTGGGACACCGACTTCACCGTCACGCCGTCGCCGCATCACCCGATCGGCGCCAAGGGCGTGGCCGAATCGCCGCACGTCGGCTCGATCCCGTGCTTTACCTCGGCCATGGTCGACGCCTTCGCCCACCTCGGGGTCACGCACATGAACATGCCCCACAACGCCTACCGCGTCTGGCAGCAATGCCGCGCGCTGGGCCTGGCGCAGCGCTGAAGCCCGGCCCGCCAACGCGCGCCGTGGCGCGCACGCATGCGAGGACAAGCAGATGAAAGTCGTGCTCGAAAAGGTCTTCCCGCTGGCATCCACGGCCGATGCCGCCTGGCAGTCGCTGCAGGACATCGAGGCGGTGGCCGGCTGCATGCCGGGCGCCACCATCACCGGGCGCGTGGACGACACGCACTACAAGGGCACCATCGTCGTGCGGCTCGGGCCGGCCACGATGTCGTTCAAGGGCGATATCGAAGTGCTGGGCCTGGACCCGGCGGCGCGCAGCCTGCACCTGGCGGGCAAGGGCGCGGACTCGACCGGGACTTCCGGCGCGTCGATGGACCTGCTGGCGACGGTGCGGCCCGGCGCTGGCGCGGCCTGCGAGCTGGCAGGCAGGAGCGAGGTGGCGATGAGCGGCAAGGCGGCCGCTTTCGGCGGGCGCATGATGAACACCGTGGCCGACCAGATCCTCAAGCAGTTCGCGGCCAACTTCGCTGCGCTGGTGGAGGCGCGGCAGGCACAGGTGGCCCCGGAGGTGGCGGGGGGCGCGGCCGAAGCCGACGCCGACGCCGCGCAGCCGGTGTCCAGTCGCGCGCCGGTGCCACCACTGGCCGCTGCTGCTGCGGCGCCGCCGCCGCCGCGCGCCGAACTCAACGGGCTGGCGCTGGCGTGGGCGGTGCTGCGCGACTGGTTGCGCGGGATCTTCTCGCGCAAGGCTGCCTGAGCCAGGGGTGATGCCATGCCTGTCGACCGCATGCCTGACGTGGCCGCGCTGCAACAGCGCCTGGCGCAGCACGGCTATATCGCCGAGCGCAGCTTCGCCGCCACCATGCTGCTGACCATGGAGATGCGCCGTCCGCTGCTGCTCGAGGGCGAAGCCGGGGTTGGCAAGACCGAGGTGGCCAAGACGCTGGCGCGGCTGCTCGACACGCGCCTGATCCGCCTGCAGTGCTACGAGGGGCTGGACGCGCATTCGGCGCTCTACGAGTGGAACTACCAGCACCAGCTGCTGGCGATCAAGCTGCTGGAGCATGACCAGCGCTCCGTGGCCGACAAGGAGCAGGACATTTTCTCCGAACGCTATCTGCTCAAGCGCCCACTGCTCGAGGCCATCACCGCCACGCCGGCGCCGGTGCTGCTGATCGACGAGATCGACCGCACCGACGAAGCGTTCGAGGCCTACCTGCTGGAGCTGCTGTCGGATTTCCAGATGTCGATCCCGGAGCTGGGCGTGATCCGCGCGACCGAGCGGCCCTACGTGGTGCTCACCTCCAACGGCACGCGCGAGATATCGGACGCGCTGCGCCGCCGTTGCCTCTACCAGTACGTGGACTATCCGAGCTTCGACAAGGAACTGATGATCGTGCGCATGCAGGTGCCGGACGTGCCGGAGGCGCTGGYGCGGCAGATCGTCGAGTTCGTGCAGGCAGTGCGCCAGATGGACATGCAGAAGCGCCCCGGGCTGGCCGAGACGCTGGACTGGGCCTCTGCGCTGCTGCGCCTGGGCGTGAGCGCGCTCGATGCCGACGGCGCCGAGCGGATCATGGATTCGCTGTCCGCGCTGGTGAAGACGCGCGCGGACCTGGCCGGGCTGGCGCGCCCGGTCGTCGAGAAGCTGGCGGCCTCATGCTGACCGCGTTGCCCGGCGCCGCGCAGGGCGCGCTCCCGCAGGACCTCGCCGATAGGCTGGTGTCGCGCTACACCGGCTTCGCGGGGTGGCTGCGCGCCAATGGCTTCCGCGTGGCCGGCCCGGACATGGCCGCCGCCATGGACGTGGCGCGCCGCATGGGGCAGCTCGACAGCGAGCTGCTGCGCTGGAGCCTGCGCGCGCTGCTGTGCTCGCGTGCCGAGGAGTGGCGGCGCTTCGACACGCTGTTCGATGCCTACTTCCAGCGGCCCAACCGCCGCGCGCTGGTGCAGGCGCAGACCGGCGGCGCCGGGCGTATCGAGCCGCGGCGCGAGGCCGGCCTGGGCGACGACAGCGAAGGCACCGCGCTGGCATCGGCCGGTGCCGACGCAGACATGGCGCAGGCGGAGGGCAGCGCGGCGGCGCGCGGCGCCAGCGCGGAGGCCTCGCTGGTGCACGCGGATTTCCGCCATCTCAACCAGCCCGACGCGCTGTTCGCCATCGACGACGCGATCCGGCGCTTCGCGCAGCGGCTGCGCGGCCTGCAGACGCGCCGCGAACGCAGCGCGATGTCGGGCCGCACCATCGACCTGGCCACCACCATCCGGCGCAGCGTGTCGCGCGGCGGCCTGCCGCTGGAACTGGCGTGGCGGCAGCGCCGGCGGCAGCGGCCGCGCATCGTGCTGCTGCTGGATGTGAGCCGCTCGATGAGCCTGTACAGCTTTTTCTTCCTGCGCCTGGCGCGCGTGCTGAGCGCGCGCCTGGCCGACGTGCACTGCTTCATCTTCCACACCACGCTGGAAAACGTGGGGCAGGCGCTGCGCGATCCCGACCCATGGCGCTCGCAGGAGCGCCTGGCGCTGTTGTCGGCCGGCTGGGCCGGCGGCACGCGTATCGGTGAAAGCCTCGAGGCGTTCTACCGCCGGCACGGGGCGGCCCTGCTGCATTCGCGCACGGCGGTGGTGATCGTCAGTGACGGCTACGACGCGGGGCCGCCCGGGCTGCTGCAGGAGGCCTTGCACAAGATGCGGCGGCGCTGCCGCAGGCTGGTCTGGCTTAACCCGCTGGTTGGCCAGGCGGGCTTTACGCCAGCGAGCGCCGGCATGTCGGCGGCACTGCCGTACGTCGACCTGCTGGCAGGCGCGCGCGACCTGGCGAGCCTGCAGCAGGTGCTGCCCCAGGTCTTGTCGGTACTGCAATGAACGACGCCATGGATCACGCCATGATGGATCACGCCATGAACCACGCTAGCAAAGACGAGACGAAAGACGCCACCGCGCAGGCTATCGACTGCGAAGCGCTCCTGCAACGCGAGCAGCGGCTGATCGAAGCCGCGTGTCCGTTCGCGGTCGTCACCGTGATCCGCGCACAGCCGCCTACCTCGGCCTGGGTGGGGGCGCAGGCGCTGGTGGAGGAGGATGGCTCGCTGCACGGCTGGGTTGGCGGCGGCTGCTCGCGCGCGATCGTGATCCAGGCCGCGCTCGAGACGATCCGCAGCGGCGGGCCCAAGCTGCTGCGCATCAGCAACGCGACCGCCCCGGCCGAAGCCGGCATCGAGATGCACGCCATGCCATGCGCGAGCAACGGCACGCTCGACGTATTCATCCAGCCGACCCTGCCACCGCCCGTGGTACTGGTACTCGGCTCCACGCCCACCGCGCTGGAGGCCTGCGTGCTGGCGCAGCGCATGGGGCTTGCCGTGGCGGCCGCGGCGAGCGTGACCGTGCCGCTGGCGGCGCTGGGCCTGAGCCGGGTGATCGACGGCTATGACCAGGAAGCCTTCGCCTTGCTCGCGCCGCGGCTGGTGCTGGTGGCCACCCAGGGCGATGCGGACGAAGACGCGCTGGAAGCGGCCCTGCGCAGCCCGGCCGCGGCCATCTTGCTGGTGGCAAGCCAGCGCAAGGCGCAGACCCTGCGCGAAGCCATGCGCCGGCGCGGCATCGCGCCGCAGCGGCTGGACGCGCTGCATGCGCCGGCCGGCCCGCATATCCATGCACGCACGCCGCAGGAGATCGCGCTTGGCGCGGTCGCGGGGCTGGTGGCATTGCGCCGGCAGCTGGAACAGGAACAGTGCGCCGGGGCCGCGGCGGCGAGCGTGGACGCGCCGCCGGTGATGTTGCCGTGCGAATCGATGGCGCCGGTCGGGCCGGGCGCGTCGGCGGTACCGCCACTGGCCCGCTACATCAACCCGGTGTGCGGCATGACGGTCGATATCGCATCGGCCCGGCATGTGGTCGAGTATGGCGGGCAGCGCGTGTATTTCTGCTGCGACGGCTGCAAGGTGGAGTTCGAGCGCGAACCGGAGAAATACCTGCCGGCGGCGCGGGGCGTGCGGGAGACGACGTGAGCGCGCATGCGGATGTGGCGCTGCCCGCCTTCTCTGCGGTGGTACTGGCCGCGGGCACGTCGTCGCGCATGGGTGGGCAACACAAGCTGCTGCTGCCGCTGGACGGCGAGCCGGCAGTCAGGCGCACCGTGCGCGCGGTGCTGGCCGCGCGGCCGCTGGAGGTCGTGGTGGTGACGGGATGCAAGGGCCGCGAGGTCATCGGCGCGCTCGCTGGCCTGCCGGTCGATTTCCAGCCGAATCCGCGCTACGAAGAAGGACAGATGACATCGGTGGCCGCCGGCGTGGCCGCGCTGCGCATGCCATGCAGCGTGGTGCTGGTGTGCCTGGCCGACCAGGTATTGCTGGAGCCGGCCGATTACCTGGAGCTGGTACGCGCCTTCGCGACGATGCCGCGCGGCTCGATCGTGGTGCCGGTGCACGCGGGGCAGCGCGGCAACCCGGTGGCGTTCTCTGCGAGCTATGCGGCCGAGGTGGTGGCGGGGCACGTGAACCCGGGTTGCCGCAAGCTGATCGCCGACCACCCGGACGAAGTCTTCGTCCACGAGGCCGGCCACGACCGCTTCACTACCGATATGGATACGCCCGAAGACTACGCGCGTATCGTGGAACGGCTTACTTCAGCATCTGCACCGAGCCGTTTACCGTCACCGTGACCTGCGCCTTGCCGCCTTCGACCGGCACCGGCGCCGAGTCCGCCATCATGGCCTTGGCCGCATACATGCGTGGCACCGGCTGCACCGCGCCGACATCGCCGACCTGCACTTCGCGGATCGAATAGCTGCTGTAGCCGAACAGCTTGGTGGTGGCGTCGGCCTTGCCGCGGAACGAGGCCACGGCCTGCTCGGTCAGCTTGGCCTCGGCTGCCTGGCGTGCTTCGCGCGAGAGCGAGAAGGCGATGCTCTGCACCTGCATCTGGCTGGAAAGCTGGCCGGCGAGCTTGGACACGGCGGTGAAATCGCGCGATTGCAGGATCACCTCGGCGCGCCCGCGCCAGGTGCTGATACGGCCGTTGCGGTCGGTCGACGGGTTGATGGAGAAGCCGCCCGATTCGGCCTGGACGCCGGAAGTGCGCCTGGCCTGCTCGATCACCTGCTTTGCCTTGGCCGACAGTGCCGAGGAGATCGCACCCGGCTCGGCGCCTTCCTGCTCGGCGGCAAGGGTCAGGTGGACCACGTCGGTGGGCACGTCGGTGGCGGCCTGGGCGGCCAGCGCCAGCACGCCGGCCGGCGCCGGATCGTGGGTCGGGACACCGCCCTGGGCGGATGCGACCATGGCGGCGGTACCGAGCAGCGTGGCGGCAAGCAGTTGTTTCATGTAGTTTCTCCCGTTCAGACGATGCGTATCAGACGCGTGGCGCAGGTGATCGTTCCGCTACGCGGGGCCAACGTTGTATCTGCATGTATCCGCCGGGCCGCTGCGCCGTGCTAGAACGCGTGCCAGGCCTTCCAGAACATATAGGCCGAGAGGCAGAACAGCAGGCCGGCGAAGACCTTCTTGAGCTGCGCCGTCCAGGCTGTGCGCGGTGCGCGCGCCCAGCGGCGCGGTCAGCACGCTGGCCAYKGCGATCACCGCCAGCGCGGGCAGGTAGATATAGCCGAGCGAGCCCGGCGGCAGCCCGGCCTGGCCCAGGCCGCTCCACACATAGCCGATCACGCTTGCCACCGCGATCGGGAAGCCGAGCGCGGCCGACGTGGCCACCGCATTGTGGATGGGAACGTTGCACCAGGTCATGAACGGCACCGAGACAAAGCCGCCGCCGGCACCCACGAGGCTGGAGAGAAAGCCGATCACGCCGCCAGCGCCGAGCATGCCCGGCGTGCCGGGCAGCTGGCGGTGTGGCGCCGGCTTGCGGTTGCGCAGCATCTGCCACGCCGAAAAGCCGACGAACAGCGCGAACAGCAGCGACAGCCAGCTCGTCTTGAGCGCGGCAAAGACCTTGCCGCCGCCGATCATGCCGCCGACCAGGATGCCTGGCGCCAGCGCGAGCACCAGCCCCCAGCGCACCATGCCGCGCTTGTGGTGGGCGCGCACGGAGGACAGCGAGGTAAACAGGATGGTCGCCATCGAGGTGGCGATCGCCATATGGACGATGGCCTCGTGCGGGAAGGCCATGTACGTGAACAGCAGCGTGAGGAAAGGCACCATCAGCATGCCGCCACCGACGCCGAGCAGGCCGGCGCAGAAGCCAGTAAAGGCACCGAGCAGCAGCAGCCCGGGAATCAGGGAGAAGCTCATGAAGCGGATTCGACCTTGTTGGTGTTATTGATGTTTTTGGTGTTGCTGGCGTCGAAGCGCCGGGGCGCGGCCGGTGTGGCGGGTGTGACCTGAGTGACCTGAGTGGCCCGGGTGATGCCGGGGGCTGGGGGTGCGTGTAGCTGTGCGCGGCTCAACCCATCAGCCGCGTGGTGATGAAGCGCCATTCGGCAGGCGTCACCGGCGTGATGGACAGGCGGTTGCCGCGGCGTAGCACGGCCATGTCCGCGAGTTCCTCGTGCGCGCGCAGGTCGGCCAGCGAGATCAGCGCGCTCTTGGAGACGTAGCGCACATCCACCAGCATCCAGCGCGGCGCGTCGGCTTTGGCGGCGGCATCGTAGTAATCGCTCTTGGGGTCGAACTGGGTGGGGTCGGGGTAGGGCTGCGAGCTGACCTCGGCCAGGCCGGCGATGCCGGGCTGCGGGCAGGAGGAGTGATAGAACAGCACGCCGTCGCCGATGCGCATGGCGTCGCGCATGAAATTGCGCGCCTGGTAGTTGCGCACACCGGTCCAGGGCAAGGCGCCGCGTTCGGCAAGGGTATCGATGCTGGCCTCGTCCGGTTCCGATTTCATCAGCCAGTACTGGCGGGCCCGGTCGGCGGCAGTGGCTTGCGAGGATCGGCTCATTGGCTTGTGGCTCACGGCGGAGTGGCGTTGGCGACAGCGCTATGGTGCAGCAAGCCCGGCCAAAAGAAAACCATGCGGGAAACGATGCGGAAAATCATGCGGAAAACCAGGCACGCCGGCAGTTCTCGCGCGCGCCGGAGCTCCCTGCGCAAATGCATGCCGCCGCGTGGCGGCATCGCGAGCCCGCGCGCAAGGAGAGCGCAAAAAGGAAACGCAAAAAGAAAAGGGCGGTGGTCTGAAACCACCGCCCTTTGTAGGGGTCCCCGCCTCGGCCGCTGGATCGGCATCCTGAACCCAAGTGAGGTTCAGAGTGGCTGCGGAAGCCGTATTTTGGGTACATCACTGAATCAGGGAGTCCGAAGACTATGAACCAAGCGACGCGCTCGCCCACACGGCATTGTCCCGCACCAACAAATGCTTATCGGTTCAAGGAATATGATCCTGACGAACCAGGCAGGGAAACTGTCAAACGTCTGACTTTTTTTGCTGCCGGACCAGATACTTCCGCAGGCTGTCAGACGTTTGCCGTTTCTAACTTGGATGGGATGAAAACGGCGGTCAGGCGCGATAACCCGACCTAAGGTGTCGCGACTATGTGGCTTTGCGCGACTTGGCTCCACTATACACCTCTGGGCTTTTCATACCAAGCCCGTCTTGGCGCGTCGTTACATTTTGCCGGCGCGCGCGGCACCTCGGGCACATCGTGGCGTTCCTGCCGCAATACCTGTGCCGTGCGGGGCACCGCGCCATGCGGGCGCGCACCCGAACCCGCGTTCAGCCACGCGAGACCGGCGCGTTGGTGCCCACGTGGGCGTACTGGCGCAGGGCCTCGTCGGCGCGTTCGTTGAGCTCGCGGATACGCGCGCGCACGGCGTCCACCGGGATGGTGCCGTCTTCCTGCTGCTTGCGCTTGAGCGATAGCAGGTCCGAGGCGATGCTGATCGCGGCCATCACGGCGACACGTTCCACGCCCTTGGCGGAAACGCCGCCCTTGAGGCGGGTCATCTGGTCGTCTACCAGGGCGACGGCCTCGAGCAGCGCGGCCTCGTTGTCGGGCGCGATGGCGAAGCGGTAGGACTGGCCGGCGATGTTGACTTCGACTTGCTTGTTGCTCATGCGTTTTCTCCGGGTGCCTTGGTGTGGGCGCTGTCAGCGGTATGGGCGCTGGCCGCGTGGCCGGCCGAGTCGCCGTCGCCCAGCAGGTCGAGCTGGCGGGCGTCGCTGGCGGTGGGGAGTTTGTCGAGGATCGACTGGATGCGCAGCTGCGCTTCCTCGATCTTGATATTGAGCAGCTCGCGGTCGGCTGCCATGGCCTCGCGATCGCCGCGCAGCTGGCTGGCTTCGGCCTGCAGGCGTTCGATCTCCTCGCGCAGGCGCTGGTTCTCGGCGGCAAGGGTGTCGGCGTGGTGCAGCACGCGTCCGATCTTGGCGGCGAGTTGTTCGAGTTCGTTGAGCATGGAGCCTGTCATATCTAGGGTCTCGGGTTTTGGGATTCTAGCCCAAGCGCTATCGGGCGGATGGCGAAAGCAGCCCGGTGTGACCGGGCCAGCGCGCCGAAGTTGCACGCAACGTCGCCCAACGGGCGCCGTGGCGGCCATTTTCTGCCCGCTTCCGCGCGTTTGCGCCTGGCTTGGGGGATGCCGGCGGGCGTCATTGACGCTCGCCTTGAAACTGCCTACACTCGCGCACGTTCCAGGTGCTCGCAGTTCTGTTCACTACAGGGTTGCAGTTCAACGGGAAACAGGGAGCCAGCCTGCGCCGCCAGGGCGCAGGCGTGCCAACCTGTGCTGCCCCCGCAACGGTAAGCGACCGCGATCGCAAGAATCGCAGGGCCGGCCCATCTGCCACTGAACCGCAAGGTCCGGGAAGGCGGTCGGACCAGTGTCGCCAGCCCGGATACCGGCCTGAACGAGAGTGCGCCACTTTCCGCAGGAGCAGTGGCGCGCTTCATCGCCAGACGGTCCGCGGGGGAACGGACCAGGCTGCTCTCTCCCTCTTCGCATCATGCGCTCATCGTCTTCCAGGTCGAGCCGCCCGGCATTGCCGGCGTCCCGCCAGTCCACCCACGCACTTGTCCTACGGCCTTTGCCCGTCGCGCTGCTTGCCTTGCTCGCCGCCGGCGCGCCCGGCCTTGTCCATGCCCAGTCCGCCCCGGAGCCCGTGCCGGAACCCGCGGCGCAGCCTGCCGCCGCGCAGCTGACGCCGGTAGTGGTCACCGCCACCCGCACGGCCCAGTCGCTGACCGAGGCGCTGCCGCACACCACCGTGGTGACGCAGCAGGACATCGTCAATTCGCAGGCGCTGGACCTGCGCACGCTGCTGCGCTCGCAGGCCGGCGTGGAGTTCGCCACCAACGGCGGCCTTGGCGCCAACACCAGCCTGTTCATGCGCGGCGCCAACTCCAACCAGACGCTGATCCTGATCGACGGCGTGCGCGTTTCCTCGGTCAGCAGCGGCACGGCCCAGCTGGCCAATATTCTGCCCGACCAGATCGACCATATCGAAGTGGTGCGGGGCAATGTGTCGGCGCTCTACGGCTCGGACGCCATTGGCGGCGTGGTGCAGATCTTTACCAAGAGCGGCGCCGGGCAGCCCCCGGCGGCCAATGCGCAGATCGAGTATGGCAGCAACAATACGCGGCAGGGCACGGCGGGCTACGGCGGCCAGATCGGCGATACCTCGTTCAATATCACCGGCTCGGCCATCAAGACCGACGGCTTCTCGTCGGTCAACACCCAGCAGCAGCCCAAGGCCAATCCCAACGACAACCCGTACGACAACAAGAGCGTATCGGGCCAGGTCAAGCACCGCTTCACCAGCGACTGGGATGCGGGAGTGACGGCCTACTATTCAAAGAGCAAGCTGTCCTACGACAGCACCACGGGAAAGCCCACCGACGTCTGGTGGATGAACAGCGAGCTGTACACGGTATCGGGTTTCGTTAACGGCAAGCTGGGCCGGGACTGGAGTACGCATTTCAAGGTGGCGCAGAGCGAGGACCGCAGCAACACCACCAAGAACGGCCTGTTCGACAGCCGCTTCAATACGCGCAACCGCCAGTACACCTGGCAGAACGAGTACGCACTGGCGCCCACGCATACGCTGCTGTTCGGCGCCGAGTACGCGCAGCAGGAACTGGATTCCAGCGCCTACACCGCGCCCGTGCGCAATATCGCCTCGGTGTTTGGCGGCTACGATGGCCGCCTGGGCAAGCACCAGCTGCAGCTCAATGTGCGCAACGATCACTACTCGGACTTCGGCAGCCAGGCCAGCTACTTCGCGGGCTACGGCTATAACCTGACCGATGCGTTCAAGCTGATTGCCAATGCCAGCAACGCATTCCGCGCGCCCACCTTCAACGAGCTCTATTTTCCCAACTTTGGCCAGCCCGGCATCAACCCCGAGCGTGCCAAGTCGGTCGAGCTGGGCGCGCAGTACAGTACCGACAGCGCCGGCCTGCTGCGCGTGACCGCGTTCCAGACCCGCTACGACAACCTGATCACTTCGGCGCTGCAGCCCAACGGCCTGTTCCTGGCGCAGAATATCAACAAGGCCAAGGTGCAGGGCATCGAAGCCTCGTGGCGCGCCAGGCTGATGGGCACCGATGTCGGCGCCAGCGTGACGTTCCAGAACCCGGTGGACGAGCAAAGCAATACGCAGCTGCTGCGCCGCGCGCGCCGCCATGCCGCGTTCGACGTGGGCCGCCAGTTCGGTGACTTCCGCTTCGGCGGGGAGTGGATCATTTCGTCGGCGCGCATGGACAGCGGCTCGCGCACCCTGGGCGGATACGGTATCGTCAACCTCAATGCCCGCTACAACATCGACAAGCAATGGTTCGTCGCCGCCCGTGTGGAAAACCTGTTCGACAAGAACTACCAGCTCGCCTACCCGTACAACACGCAGGGGCGCGCCGGCTTTATCACGCTGGGATGGCGCCAGCGCTGATGGCGGCGGCCTGAGATGCGGCGCGCGCTTGCCGTCTGGCTGATGCTCGCCGCCGCCGGCGTGGCGGTGTTCCTGCTGTCGCTGGCAGTGGGCAGCGTGTCGCTCAGCGGCGCCCAGGTGTGGGGTGCGCTGGCCGGCGGCAGCACCGATACCGCCAGCGCCATCGTGCGCGAGCTGCGCCTGCCGCGCGCGGCGGCGGCTTTCGCCTGTGGCGGCCTGCTGGCTCTCACCGGCGCCCTGATGCAGGTGCTGCTGCGCAATCCGCTGGCCGAACCCTATGTGCTGGGCGTGTCCGGCGGCGCGGCCACCGGCGCGCTGGGCGCCATGCTGATGACGTGGCCGCTGTGGACGGTGCAGGCCGGCGCCGCCGGCGGCGCGCTGTTCTCGATGGTGCTGGTGGCCACGCTGGCGCGGCGCGACCTGTTGCATCCGCAGGTACAGGGCGGCCATCACGAGGCGGGCTCGCGCCTGTTGCTGACCGGCGTGATCCTGGCCGCTGGCTGGGGCGCGCTGATCACGCTGATCCTGAGCGTGGCGCCCGAGGCGCGCCTGCGCGGCATGCTGTTCTGGCTCACCGGCGATCTCGGCGGCACCGCCAGCTATGGCCTCGTGCTGGGCGCGCTGGTGCTGGCGGTGCTGCTGGTCATGCCGCTGGCCCGCTCGCTCAACGCCATGCTGATGGGCGAGACCGTGGCGCAGGCGCTCGGCGTGCGCGTGGGCGCGGTGCGCATGGCGGTATTCGTGCTGTCCTCGGTGGCGATCGCGGTGGCCATCACCGCGGCCGGCTCGATCGGCTTCGTCGGCCTGGTGGTGCCGCACCTGGTGCGGCTGGCGTGGGGCAACGACCAGCGCCTGCTGCTGCCCGCGTCGGCCCTGCTGGGCGGCGCGCTGCTGATGGCGGCCGACCTGGTGGCGCGCACGGTGATCGCGCCGGCGCAGCTGCCGGTGGGCGTGATCACGGCGCTGCTGGGCGTGCCCACCTTCCTCTTCTTGCTGCTGCGCAGGCCGCGCTGACGCTCATGCCGACCTGGAACGAACCTGCCTCGAACTGTCCCACGCTGGCGCTGCAGGCCTTGCAGCTGCGGGCGGGCGCGCGCGCGCTGCTCGATGGCCTGAGCCTGTCCGTGCATGCCGGCGAGCTGTGGTGCGTGGTTGGCCCGAACGGGGTCGGCAAGTCCACGCTGATGTCGGTGCTGGCCGGGCTGCGCAAGCCCGACGGCGGTGCCGTGCTGCTCGACGGCCGCGCGCCGCCGGAGATCGCGCCGGCGGCGCTCGCGCTGCAGCGCGCCTACCTGCCGCAGGCGGTGAGCGATACCTTCTCGATGACCGTGCGCGATGCGGTCGCGGTGGGCCGCCACCCGCATCTCTCGGGCTGGGGCTGGGCACGCCGCGAGGACGACGCCGTGGTCGCCGCGGTGATGCGCGAGCTGGATCTCGATGCGCTGGCCGCGCGCGACGTGCTGACCCTGTCCGGCGGCGAACGCCAGCGCGTCTCGCTGGCCGCCACGCTGGCGCARCAGGCGCCGYTGCTGCTGCTCGACGAGCCGGCCGCGCACCTGGACCTGCGCCACCAGATCATGGTGCTGGACACGCTGGCCGGCCTGGCGCGGGCCGGCCGCCACGCCGTGGTGGTGATCCTGCACGACCTCAACCTGGCGCGGCGCTATGCCACCCACGCGCTACTGCTGGCCGAGGACGGCCTGTGCCTGCATGGCCCCGMGGCCGACGTCCTCACGCCGGCGAACTGCTCGCATGCGCTGCGCACCCCCATCGTCAGCGTCAGCGACGGCCGGCATACCGCGCTGATCGCGCACGGCGCCTTTCATCCGCTGCATGGCGGACCTACCGGACAAGACGGAACCTCATCATGAACGAACCCCAATCCGGCGCCGCATCCGGCGCCGCATCCGGCGCCGCATCCGACGCCAATCCCGCAACCGGCGACGCCGGCCGCGACGAACGCCACAAGACGCGCATGGCGCGCAAGAAGGACGTGGTGGACGCCAAGATCGCCGCCGCCCGGGACGAGCGCGGCGTGATCGTCATCACCACCGGCAACGGCAAGGGCAAGTCCAGCTCCGGCTTCGGCATGGTGGTGCGCGCGCTCGGCCACGGCATGCAGGCCGCCGTGGTGCAGTTCATCAAGGGCGCGATCCCCAGCGGCGAGGAAATGTTCCTGCGCCGCTTTCCGGAACACTGCGCCTTCCACGTGATGGGCGAGGGCTACACCTGGGAGACCCAGGACCGCGCACGCGACGTGGCCAAGGCCGAAGCCGCGTGGGAGGTGGCGCGCGGGCTGCTGCGCGACCCGGCCGTCGAGCTGGTGCTGCTGGACGAGCTCAATATCGCGCTCAAGCTGCACTACCTGGACGTGGACACCGTGATCGCCGACCTGCGCGCCCGCCCGCCGATGCAGCATGTGGTGATCACCGGCCGCGGCGCGCCGCAGGCGCTGATCGACGCGGYCGACACCGTGACCGAGATGACCCCGGTCAAGCACGCGTTCAAGCAGGGCATCAAGGCACAGCGCGGCATCGAAATGTAGGCGCCGCTCGCGCTATCGATCAACCCAACCGTAACCGTGGTCTCGAACATCATGCAGTTTCCCGTCATTGCTCCCCTGGATGCCTCCCTGCGCCCCGCCCTGCAGGCCGCCATCGACGCCAAGACCAAGCCGCTGGGCGCGCTTGGCAGGCTCGAGGCGCTGGCCCTGCAGATCGGCCTGATCACCGGCAGCACCGCGCCCGAACTCAAGCGCCCTGCGGTCATCGTCTTCGCCGGCGACCATGGCATCGCCGACACCGGCGTGAGCGCCTATCCGGCCGAGGTGACAGCGCAGATGGTGCTCAACTTCCTCGGTGGCGGGGCTGCCATCAATGTGTTCTCGCGCCAGCACGGCCTGTCGCTGGAGGTGGTGGAC
This sequence comes from Cupriavidus sp. 05N38, assembly GCF_056397345.1. Lineage (NCBI taxonomy): Bacteria > Pseudomonadati > Pseudomonadota > Betaproteobacteria > Burkholderiales > Burkholderiaceae > Cupriavidus > Cupriavidus sp. 05N38. The sequence continues at coordinate 15,435 of NZ_JBFTNF010000068.1, read as the reverse complement.
GCCGGCGTGCGCGCGCCGCTGCCGGCCGCGCCCGGGCTGGTCAACTGCCGCATCGCGGCGGGCACGCGCAACTTCGCGCAGGAGCGCGCGATGAGCGCCGGGCAGGTACAGGCCGCGCTCACGGCCGGCATGGCGCGCGTGCTGCGCCACGCGCAGGAAGGCACCAATGTGATCGCCTTCGGCGAGATGGGCATCGCCAATACCTCTTCCGCCGCCTGCCTGGCGAGCCGGCTCACCGGCACGCCGATCGACGAATGCATCGGCCGCGGCACCGGGCTGGACGACGCCGGCCTGGCGCACAAGCGCGCGGTGCTGGCGCAGGCGCTGGCCTTGCATGCCGATGCGGTCGAGCCGCTCGATGCGCTGGCCGCGTTCGGCGGCTTCGAGGTCGCCATGATGACCGGCGCCTTCCTGGCCGCGGCGGCCAGCCGCATGGTGATCCTGGTCGATGGCTTCATCGCCTCGGCCGCGCTGCTGGTGGCGCAGGGCCTGGCGCCCGAGGTGCTGGACTACTGCGTGTTCTCGCATTGCTCGCACGAGCACGGCCACCGCAGCCTGCTCGCGCATTTCGGCGCCGAGCCGCTGCTGGCGCTGGACCTGCGCCTGGGCGAGGGCACCGGCGCCGCGCTGGCCTATCCGCTGCTGGTGTCCGCCACTGCCTTCCTGCGCGAGATGGCCACCTTCGGCGGCGCGGGCGTCAGCACGGCATCGGCGTAGACTGCGGCGGACCTCTCTCTCGTACCGGCCCATGCTCGATGAACTTCGCTACTTCCTGACCGCGGTCGGCTACTTCACGCGGGTGCCGGTGCCACGCTGGGTCGGGTTTGCGCCGCACTACCTGAACGCGGCGGCGCGCTACTTCCCGCTGGTGGGCCTGCTGGTGGGCGGGCTCGGCGCGCTGGCGAGCTGGGGCGCGCTGCAATGGTGGCCGCCCGGCGTGGCGCTGCTGCTCGGCATGGCGGTGACCCTGCTGGCCACGGGCGCCTTCCACGAAGACGGCCTGGCCGATTGCGTGGACGCCTTCGGCGGCGGCTACCGGCCCGAGGATGTGCTGCGCATCATGCATGACTCGCGCATCGGTGCGTTCGGCGCCATCGCCCTGGTGGTGGCGCTGCTGCTGAAGTGGCAGTTGCTGGTAGCGATCGCCGCGCGCGGCGGCATGGCGGAACTGCTGCTGGTGCTGGTGGCCGCGCATGCGGCCAGCCGCGCGATGGCGGTGAGTTATCTCGCCACGCTCGATTACGTGCGGCCCGAGGGCAAGGCCAAGCCGGTGGCGCAACGCCTGGGCGGCATCGGGCTGGTCTTTGCCTTGTCGTGCGGCGCGGTGCCGCTGGTGCTGGTGTCGCCCGCCTTTGCAGGGTCGGCGCTGGCCGCGCTGCTGGTACTGCGCGTGCTGCTGGGCCGCTATTTCGTGCGGCGCATCGGTGGCTATACCGGCGACTGCCTCGGCATGGCGCAGCAGCTGGCCGAGATCCTGATCTACCTGGTGGCGGCGGCATGGACCTGGTCCTGATCCGCCATGCGCAGCCGCAGGTGGCGCCAGGCATCTGCTACGGCGCGCTCGACCTGGCGCTGGCCGAGCCTGTCTCGCCGGCGCCTGCGCGCATGCTGGCGGCGCTGGAAGGGCTGCGGCCGCAGGGCATTCTCTGCAGCACGCTGGCGCGCGCGCGCGCCACCGCATCCCTGCTTGCCGAAGGCCTGGCAGCCGCGCTCGTGCCCGAGCCGGACGCGCGCCTGCGCGAGCTGGATTTCGGCAGCTGGGAAGGCCTTGCCTGGGACGCGGTGCCGCGCGCGGAGCTGGACGCGTGGGCGGCCGACCTGCTCAACGCAAGGCCGCACGGTGGCGAAAGCGCCGCCACGGCCATGGCGCGCGTGGTGGCGTGGGCCGATGCGCTGCCCGCCGAGTCGCGCGATTGCATCTGGGTGGTCACGCATGCCGGCCCGATGCGCATGCTGGCCGCGCACTGGCTCGGCGTGCCGCTGGCCACCACGCTGGGCTGGGATCTCGCGTTCGGCGCCAGCTGCCGCTTCACACTGGGCAAGGGCGCGCCGCGCCTGCGGTGGTGGAACCGCGTGTGAGGTGCCGCCAGGGCGCTACTGCGCCGGCCGCTTGGCTCGCGCGTTGTCCAGGTCCTTGCAGATGATTTCCGCGCCGCGCGCCAGGCGCGGCCCGGCACGGTTGACCAGGTCGCCATCGATGGCGTACAGGTTGCCGCGCGCCACCGCCGTGACCTGCTTCCAGCGCTCCCACATGGAGAAATCGGGCAGGGGGCGGTCCGAGCGCGTGGCCCCGATGGCCGCCGTCATCATCACTTCGGGATTGCCCGCCACCACCGCTTCCACCGATACCGTGGGCACCAGCAGGGACTCGCTGGCGAACAGGTTGCGCCCGCCGCACAGCGCCAGCACGTCGCTGATCAGGTGCTGGCCGCTGAGGGTCATCAGCGGCTGTTGCCAGACCTGGTAGAACACCGTCACCGGCGGCCGCGCGGCATAGGCCTGGCGCAGCTTGTCGACCTGCTGGCGGAAGCTCGCGGCGGCGCCGCTGGCGGTGGCCTCCGTGCCCATCAGCACGCCCATGCGCTCGATATTGCTGGGAATGCCTTCGAGCTTGCGTGGCTCGCTGAAGAACAGCGGCAGGCCGAGCGCGCGCAGGCGGTCGGTCTGTTTCTGCGCATTGCCGTGGCGCCACACCACGATCAGGTCCGGCTTGAGCGCGGCGATGCGCTCCAGGTCGAGCGCCTTGTTGTCGCCCACGCGCGGGATCTCGCGTGCCTGCGGCGGGTAGTCGCTGTAGCTCACGGTGCCGACGATACGCGCGCCGCCGCCGGCCGCGAACAGCAGCTCGGTGACGTGCGGCGCCAGCGAGATCACGCGCCGCGCGGGCTGGTCCAGCGTGACGGTCTGCCCGGCATCGTCGACCACCGAGACGGCGGCGCCGGCGTCGGCGCAGTGCGCACCGCCCAGCAGCGTGATGAGTGTCAGCAGGATGCGGGCGGCCAGCGGGGTTTCATTCATCGGGAATCCAGGGTGCGGTCGGAAAAGTGGGTGGCGCATGCGCTTGCCAGCGCGRCATCGAGCCGCTGCCAGGCTTGCGCCGATGCCGGCGGCAGGCCCAGGCGCAGGCTCGGCAGGACACCGTCCTGCGCCTCGAACAGCCGCGTCCACACGCCTTGCCGCGCCAGCGCGTCGTGCAGGATTGCCGCGTCGGCGTGCGGCACCCAGCTGAACAAGGGATGGCTCGCCGGCACCAGCCCATGCGCGCGCAGCATCGCTGCGAGCCGGTCGCCCGCTTGCTGCAGGCGGGCGCGCGTTGCGTCCTGCCAGGCGGTGTCGGCCAGCGCCAGGCGTGCCACCGCGCGGGCAGGGCCGGCCACGGTCCAGTGGCCCAGATGCGCGTCCAGCGCGGCCAGCAGGTCCGCTCGCGCCAGCACGAAGCCGCAGCGCACGCCGGCCAGTCCGTAGAACTTGCCGAGCGAACGCAGCACCACCAGGCCCGGCCGGCCGGACAGTGCCGCCAGCGACAGCGCCGGTGTGCAATCCATGAAGGCTTCGTCGAGCAGCAGCGTACCGCCGCGCGCGGCCAGCCCGGCATGCCAGGCCAGCAAGGTGGCCGGGGCAAGCGTGCGCGCGGTCGGGTTGTTCGGGTTGACGACCACCAGGTGATCGAGCCGCGCGGCGAGGCCGGCTTGGGCGAAATCCGCCTCGGCCAGGGGCACCACGTCGTGCCCGGCGCGCGCGAAGGCGGGCGCGTATTCGCTGTAGCCCTGCGCGGCCACGCCTACGCGCCCGGGCCTGAGCAGCAGCGGCAGGGCGCGGATGGCAGCCTGCGAGCCTGCCACCGGCAGCGCGCGCGGGGCGCCATAGGCCTGCGCGGCGAGCGCGGCCAGGCCGTCGTCGTCCTGCGGCAGGCGCTGCCACGCCTCGGCGGGCAGGGCGGGCACCGGATAGCCGTCGGGATTGATGCCGGTGGAAAGGTCGAGCCATCCGGCCGCGGGCCGGCCGTAGCGGCGCACGGCGGCGAGCAGGTCGCCGCCGTGGCGGATCTGGGTGGTCATGCGATGGCGTAATGCAGGAGGCAGGGGACGGCGGCGCTGGCGCAGGCGGCGGCCAGCCACAGCCACAGCGTGCGCTGGACCAGCCGCAGGCAGGCGCGTACCTGGGCGCATCCGGGGCGCGTGCCAGCGCCCAGCGGCGGACGGTCCTCCCATTCGCCGTGGTAGCGCGCGGGACCGCCCAGCGCAACGCCGACGGCGCCGGCGCCGGCGGCCATGACCGGACCCGCGTTGGGGCTCGACCAGGCCGGCGCCTGCGCGCGCCAGCACCGCAGGGCCTGCCTGGTGTGGCCCAGCAGCGCGTACGACAGCGCGGTCAGCCGTGCGGGAATCAGGTTGAGCAGGTCGTCCAGGCGGGCGGCGGCCCAGCCGAAATACAGCAGCCGGGGCGTGCGGTAGCCCCACATGGCGTCCAGCGTATTGGCCAGGCGAAAGGCGATCACGGCCGGCGCGCCGCCGAGCAGGAACCAGAACAGCGCGCCAAAGACGGCGTCGTTGCCGTTCTCGAGCGCGGATTCGCAGGCCGCGCGGGCCAAGGCTTCGGCGTCTGCCCCGGCGGTGTCGCGCGAGACGATGCGCGCGGTCAGGTCGCGCGCCGCCGGGAGATCGTCTTGCGCTAGGGCCTCGGCGATCGGCGCGATATGCTGGGCCAGGCTGCGCGCGCCAAGCGCCGCGTACAACGCCAGCGCGTGCAGCAGCCAGGCCAGCGCCACGCTCAGTTGCGCTGCCGCCTGCACCAGCACGGCGGCCAGCGCGGCAGGCACCACCACCATCAGTGTCCAGGCTGCCAAGCCGCTGGCGCGCCGGCGCAGCGGCGCGCCTCCGCGGTTCAGGCGGCGCTCAAGCGCGGCGGCCAGGTTGCCGAAGCCCACCAGCGGATGCCAGCGGCGCGGCTCGCCCAGCCACTGGTCCAGCAGCACGCCGGCCACGGCCGCGGCCACGCAGGCCGGCCAGGGGATTGCGGGAAATGTCCACCAGGACGAAAGCGCAAGGGGAAACGCAGGCAAGGACAGCATCAGCACGCCAGATCGGCGCCTTTCACGCTGATGGGAATGCCGGCCACCACCAGCCGCACGCGGTCGGCCGCGGCCGCGAGCTTCTGGTTGAGGCGGCCCAGTTCGTCGACATAGAAGCGCGTGATGGCGCCCATCGGCACCACGCCGAAGCCGATTTCGTTGGAAACCAGGATCACGTGTCCGGGCAGGGTGGGCAGCGCGGTCAGCAGCGCGTCGATTTCCTCCGTGAAGGCGGCCGGCGGCGTCACCAGGCCGTGCTCGGGATAGCTGCGCGCATCGAGGAAGATCAGGTTGTTGAGCCACAGCGTGACGCAGTCGACCAGGATGCAGCCGTCGTGCGTGGCGTTGGCGTAGAGGGCGTCGGCCAGTTGCAGCGGCGCCTCCACCAGGCCCCATTCGTTCGGGCGCCGGGCGCGATGCAGCGCGATGCGCAGCTGCATTTCCTCGTCGGCGCTGTCGTCGTCATGGCGCGCGGTGGCGATATAGGTGACCGGGCCGCCGGTGGCCGCCGCGTGGTCGGCGGCCAGTTGCTCGGCGAAATGGCTCTTGCCGGAGCGCGCGCCGCCCAGCACCAGCGTGAGCTGGCGCGCGGGTCCGGCCGCGGCGGCCGCATGCGGCGCTGCGGCGGCACGGGGGGAGCGTTCGCCCTGCGGCGTGGTGGCCGAGGTGCTGGCAGGCTCGGTAGCGGTGGCGGATGCGTGGGCCGAAGTCATCCGGGTATTGTAGCGGGCGCATCCGGGGATCGCACGCCCTGCGATGGCGCCAGCCCGCCATGCACCGATGCGATAATCCCGCGATGCAAAAACCTCTCTCCAAAGCTGGCGCCGGCGGGCTGCCGGGTGGCTTGCGCGGTACCCTGATGGTGCAGGGCACCACCTCCGACGCGGGCAAGAGCACGCTGGTGGCGGGCCTGTGCCGCGTACTGGCGCGCGGCGGCGTGCGCGTGGCGCCCTTCAAGCCGCAGAACATGGCGCTCAACAGCGCCGTCACCGCCGACGGCGGCGAGATCGGCCGCGCCCAGGCCCTGCAGGCACAAGCGGCCGGGCTGGCGCCGCACACCGACATGAACCCCGTGCTGCTCAAGCCCAGCAGCGACACCGGCGCCCAGGTCATCATCCACGGCCAGGCGCGCATGGACCTGAACGCGCGCGCCTACCATGCCTACAAGCCGGTGGCGATGCAGGCGGTGCTGGCGTCGCACCGGCGCCTGTCCGAGGCCTACGAGGTGGTCCTGGTGGAGGGCGCCGGCAGCCCGGCGGAGATCAACCTGCGCGACCGCGACATCGCCAACATGGGCTTTGCCGAGGCGGTGGACTGTCCGGTGGTGCTGGTGGCCGATATCGACCGGGGCGGCGTGTTCGCCCACCTGGTGGGCACGCTGGATTGCCTGTCCGACTCCGAGCGCGCGCGCGTGAAGGGCTTCATCATCAACCGCTTTCGCGGCGACATCGCGCTGCTCGAGCCGGGCCTGGACTGGCTGGAGGCGCGCACTGGCAAGCCGGTGCTGGGCGTGCTGCCCTACCTGCACGGCCTGCACCTGGATGCGGAGGACGCCATCATCGGCGCGCAGGCGGCCAAGGAGGGCGAACTGTTGCGCGTGATCGTGCCGGTGCTGCCGCGCATTTCCAACCACACCGATTTCGACGCGCTGCGCGCGCACCCGCAGGTGGACCTGCGTTTCGTCGGCCCCGGCATGCCGATTCCGCCGGCGGACCTGATCGTGCTGCCCGGCAGCAAGAGCGTGCGCGCCGACCTGGCCTTCCTGCGCGCCAACGGCTGGGAACCCGCGCTGCGGCGGCACCTGCGCTATGGCGGCAAGGTGATCGGCATCTGCGGCGGCATGCAGATGCTGGGGCGGCGCGTGGAGGATCCGGCCGGCCACGAAGGCCCGGCCGGCGGCAGCGATGGCTTCGGCCTGCTGGACTACGACACCGAACTGGCACCACACAAGCAGCTGCGCGTGGTGGCGGGGCGCCTGGCGCTGGAGGCGCAGGACGCCGTGGTCGGCGGCTACGAGATCCACATGGGCGTGACCCGCGGCCCCGCGCTGGCGCGTCCGGCACTGTGGCTCGACGGCGGGCGCCCGGACGGAGCGCAGTCCGAAGACGGCCAGGTGCTGGCTTCCTATGTGCATGGCCTGTTCGACCAGCCGGCCGCCTGTGGCGCGCTGCTGCGCTGGGCCGGGCTGGCGCGCGCCGGCGGCGTGGACCTGGCCGCGCTGCGCGAGGCGTCGCTGGAACGCTTGGCCGACACCCTGGCCGCGCACCTCGACCTGGACGCATTGCTGGCACCGCTGCAAGTACCCGCCGGCTGAGCCACAGGGCGGGCGGCAACTGCTAAACTCGCACGCGGGCCCGCGCCGCCGCGGGCCCGGCGCAGTGGCGGCCAGGCTGGCCACCGCGAGAACGGCCACGGCGGAACCGGTGCGGCGCGTCCCATGGCGGCCGCCATGGAAATCGCTTACGGAGAGCGCCCATGCCCGTAGTCGTGATCGCCAATCCCAAAGGCGGCGTAGGCAAGACCACGCTGGCCACCAACCTGGCTGGCTACTTCGCCAGCGCCGGCCACGCGGTGATGCTGGGCGACACGGACCGCCAGCAATCCTCGCGCGCCTGGCTGGGCCTGCGTCCGCCCACGGCGCCCGCGATCCAGACCTGGGAGATCGGCGCCGACCATATCGCGCGCCCGCCCAAGGGCATCACCCACGTCGTGCTMGACACCCCGGCCGGCCTGCACGGCTGGCGCTTCAACGACGTGATGAAGCTGGCCCACCGCGTGGTGGTGCCGCTGCAGCCTTCCCTGTTCGATATCCTTGCCACCCAGGATTTCCTGACGCGCCTGGCCGACGACAAGCGCGTGCGTCATGGCGAGGTGGAAGTCGGCGTGATCGGCATGCGGGTGGACCTGCGCACGCGCGCCGCCGAGCAGCTGCAGCGCTTCGTGGCGGGACTGGAGCTGCCGGTGCTGGGCTTCCTGCGCGACACGCAGAACTATGTGCAGCTGGCCGCGCATGGCCTGACCTTGTGGGATGTGGCGCCGTCGCGCGTGGCGCGCGACTGGGAGCAATGGCAGCCGATCATCGGCTGGCTCGAGCCGGCCCGTGCGTCGGCCGCACGCAACGCGCCGGCAGGCTAGGCGCCAAGCCGGGCAAGCAGCGCGCCCACGTCTTTCCAAGTGACGCGGCGCACTGCCACGGTCAGGTCCGTGCCGGGAAACAGATCGTCGAAGGGTTCACTCTCGATGCCGTCGAGCCGCCGGTAGAACTCGCGCGCCTGCGCATTGCCATCCAGTACATACAGAAACAGCGGCTGCCCCGGCCAGCCCGCGGCGACACGCCGCGCGCAAGCGGCGAACAGGCGTTTGCCCAGGCCAACGCCATGAAACTCCGGCATCACATGGAGGTTGTCGAGATAGATGCCGAATTCCGGCTCCGACGCCGGCAGCAGGCAGGAGAAGCCTGCCGGCTCGCCGTCCACGCGCGCCAGCGTGACTTCCAGCGGTGCCTCCGCCCCTTCCACCAGGCGCGCGTGCCAGGCGCGCAGGCGCTGGGCCGGTGCCTCGCTCGCCAGGTAGCTGTCGGGCAGCAGGCCGCGGTAGGTGTACTGCCAGCTGCGCGTATGCAGGCTGGCGACGAGCGCGGCGTCTTGCGGGCCGGCAGGCGTGAGTTCGATCGTCTTGGTCATGGTCGGTGCAACAGTCCTGGCGGCCGCCGTGGGCCGTGGATCGTCATTTTGCCGCAAGCGCGGTGGAGGCCGGCGTTGATGCGCTGCGGACGCCCGTCCTGCGGRCCGTCCTGATAGAATCGCGAATCTTTCGCATTCTCATCTTGTCGGCAGCGCGCGGCGTGCTTCTGCCGGCACGCGATGCGCCGTACCCAACCCCCACACTGGTCCAAGTTCCCATGGTCACCGGCCGCCTGCGCGTCGTCATCGTCAAGATCCACCTGTATATCGGCCTGTCGCTGGGGCTGCTGTTCATCATGCTGGGCCTGACCGGCACCACCATTGCCTGGCGCGACGAACTGGATGCGCTGATCAACCCCGAGCTGCTCACGGCCACGGCCGACGCGCCGATGCCGCTGGCCCCGGCCACGGTCAAGGCGGTGACCGACCGCCTCGAGGCCGATCCGCACTACGGCCGCCCGCGCATGTTGATGCTGCCATCCTCGCCGCGCCAGGTTTTCATCGCCTGGTACCCGGTCAAGGGACCGGGCGGCGAGGGCCGCTCGCGCCAGGTCATGGTCGATCCGGTCACGCTGGCGGTAAAGGGCGAACGCGTCTGGGGCGAGCCAGGCCTGTCGCGCCCGCTGCTGATGCCGACCCTGTTCCAGTTGCATCACTACCTGCTGTCGGGCGAGACCGGCCGCACCATCCTCGGCGTGACCGGCATGATGCTGCTGGTGATGATCATCGCTGGCGTGTCGCTGTGGTGGCCCAAGCTCAGGCCGCGTGCGCTGCTGCACGCGTTCCGCGTCAGCCACGGCGGCTCATGGTCGCGCTTCAACTACTCGCTGCACCGGGCCGGCGGCATTTTCGCAGCCCCCGTGCTGGCCACCATGGCTTTCTCGGGCTGGTACCTGAACCTGCCCAAGTGGGTGACGCCCATCGTGGCCAGCGTGATGACGGTGACGCCGCCCGTCAAGCAGGTGTCGGCGCCGGCGCCGGCCGGCACGCCGCTGCTCGGCGCGGCGCAGGCGGTCAGCGCGGCGCAGGCGCTCTATCCTGCCGCGGAAGTCACCCGCCTGAGCTTCCCGCGCAAGCCCGGCGATCCTTTCGAAGTGCGGCTGCGCCAGCCGGGCGAGGTCCGCCGCGACACCGGCGCCACCCGTCTCTGGCTCGACACGCATACCGGCCAGCGCGTGGCGGTGCGCGATCCGATGAACGCACCCGCCGGCGACACCTTCCTCAACTGGATGTATCCGCTGCACACCGGGGAGGCCTTCGGGCTGCCCGGTCGGGTGTTTATCTCCGTATTCGGCCTGGTGCCGCTGATGTTCGGCGTGACCGGCTTCCTGATCTGGTGGAAGCGGCGGCGCGGCCACCGCCGCCACATGGTGCGGACGATGGCGCGGGCCAGGGTCGGGGTGAAGGCGACGCAGAAGGAAGAGGTGAAGCTGGGCGCCTGAGACCGGCGCGGCAGCGATCGCGTCAGCGTGCCAAAGCAAAGGGGCGTCCAAGGACGCCCCTTTTTCGTGCCGGCAGGACCGGGTTCAGATTTCGAGGTTGTCGATCAGCCGGGTCGCGCCCAGCTTGGCCGCGGTCAGGATCACCAGCGGCTCGCCGGCGACCAGTTCGTCGCGGCTGGGCGCCTGCAGGTCCACGCGCTTGCGGATCGACACGTAGTCCGGCTTCCAGCCACGCGCTGCCAGGGCGGAGACCGCGCCGGCCTCGATGGCGAGCAGGTCGGCGCTGGCGCTGTTGGCCGCCAGCACGGTGTCGCGCACCTGGTGCAGGGTCTTGTAGAGCACGGGTGCTTCGGCACGCTCGTCGGGCTGCAGGTAGCGGTTGCGCGAGGACAGTGCCAGGCCGTCGTCGGCGCGCACGGTCTCGGCCGGCACGATGTCGATCGGCAAGGCGAACTGGTTGACCATGCGGCGCACGATCATCAGTTGCTGGTAGTCCTTCTTGCCGAACACGGCAACGCGCGGCTGCGCGCACGAGAACAGCTTCATCACGACGGTGCACACGCCCTTGAAGAAGCCGGGGCGGAACTCGCCTTCGAGGATGTCGCCGAGGTCGTGCGGCGGTTCGACGCGGTATTCCTGCGGCTCGGGGTACATGTCGCGCTCGGTGGGCGCGAACAGGACGTAGACGCCTTCCTTCTGCAGCTTCTCGATGTCATCCTGCAGCGTGCGCGGGTACTTGTCGAAGTCTTCGTTGGGCCCGAACTGGAGCCGGTTGACGAAGATCGAGGCGACCACCGGGTCACCGTGCTGGCGCGCCAGCCGCATCAGCGACAGGTGGCCTTCGTGCAGATTGCCCATGGTCGGCACGAAGGCCGCCCGGTTCTGTCCGCGCAACTGGTCCCGCAACTCGTGAATGGAGGAAATGACTTTCATGAAGTTGGTGTGCTGGTCGTGGTAGGAGTGTGCCCGGCGCGCCCGTCCGGCGCGCTTCTTGGCGCCCGCTGTCGGCGGATTGTAGAGCATGTGGCGCCGTTCGGACGGCGCTTATCGGCGCGGCCTAGTTGGGAATGTACGCCAATCGCACATAAATCGGCGCAAAGGGCTCGGCCTGGGTGATCTCGACCAGCGCTTCGCGCGCCAGCTCGAGCATGGCGATGAAGTTCACCACCACCACCGGCACGCCCTTGCCTGAGCGCACGGCCTCATCGAAGAGCTGGGTGAACTCCATGAAGCGCGCATGCTGCAGGCGGCGCAGGATGTGGCTCATGTGCTCGCGCACCGACAATTCCTCGCGCGAGATCTTGTGATGCTGGTTGAGCTTGGCGCGCTTGAGCACGTCCGCCCACGCGGCCTGCAGGTCCGACATTTCCACGTCGGGAAAGCGCGGCGCCAGGCTCTGCTCGATATAGACCTGCGTATGCAGGAAGTCGCGGCCGAGCTGCGGCACCTGGTCGATGCGCAGGGCGGCCAGCTTCATCTGCTCGTATTCCAGCAGGCGGCGCACCAGTTCGGCGCGGGGATCCTCGGCTTCCTCGTCGCTGTCGCTCTTCTTGACCGGCAGCAGCATGCGCGACTTGATCTCGATGAGCATGGCCGCCATCAGCAGGTACTCGGCGGCCAGTTCCAGGTTGCTCTTGCGGATCTGCTCGATATACGAAAGATACTGGCGCGTCACTTGCGCCATGGGGATATCGAGGACGTTGAAGTTCTGCTTGCGGATCAGGTACAGCAGCAGGTCCAGCGGCCCTTCGAAAGCCTCGAGGAAGACTTCGAGCGCATCCGGCGGGATGTAGAGATCCTGCGGCAGCTTGAACAGCGGCTCGCCGTACAGCCGGGCGAAGGCCATGCCGTCGATTGCCGCCGGCGTGGAGTCCTGGCCGGGCGCGACGCCGGGCAGCTCGACCGGCGGCGACAGCTTGTCCTGCTCGCTCTGGTTCATCGGGGGCGGGGGCGGCGGACCGGGTGCCTTAGTCCAGCGAGTAGACGTACGGCTTTTGCGCCACGCGCGAGGCGCCGGCGCGCTCGCTTTCCTCGAGGTTGATCGGGGTCTTGTCCCACAGCAGGGCGCGGCCCTGGCGCTGTTCGGCCTCCAGGGAAGGACGTTCTTCCTTGAGCGACTTCAGGAACTGGGTGATATCCGATTCGTAGGCCATGGCGGGGAAAGTAGGTGAGATTGGAGAACAGCCGGGATTTTACCGTATCGGCAGCCCCGGGCAGGGGTTTGCGCGCGGTTTTGCCCGCCGATGCCGGATTTCGGGCGTGCACGCGGGACTTTTTCGCCTGCCGCGGCAGGCCGGGCGCGCGGGTGTGGTCAAATGTCGACTTCGCATGTTGTGCACCGATCGATGAGGATGGATCCAGGCAACGAGCGCACGCTGCCCGCCGCGCCCTCCGGCCAGACGCCGGGGAAGCCGTCCGCCCCGTGCCGCCGGCCAGGATGGCCGCGGCTGCTGCCCGCGACGGCGCTGGCGACACTGGCCCTGTGCGCGCTTCCGGCCACGGCCAGCTACAAGGTCGAGGTGGACGCGCCCAAGCCCATCAAGGAAATGCTCGAGGAGCACCTCGATCTCTCGCGCTACCGCACGCGCGACGATATCTCGCCGGACCAGTTCGACTACATGGTCGAGACCGTGGCCGAGCAGGTTCGCCAGTTCACCTCCACCGAAGGCTATTTCGACCCGGCCACCACCACGCGGGTGGAGGGCAGCGGCGACGAGCGCACCGTCCATCTCACCGTGGATCCCGGCGCGCGCACGCTGATCCGCGCGGTGGAGGTCGGCGTGAGCGGCCCTGCCGCCACCCAGTCGCCCGCGCAGGTGGCCGAGCTGCGTGCCAAGTGGGGCCTGCCRGTGGGCGAGCCGTTTCGCCAGGCGGACTGGGCCAAGGCCAAGGAAGACGCGCTCGTGGAGCTGCAGAGCCACACGTACTACGGCGCGCGGCTGGCCAGCTCGCAGGCGCGCGTCGACCCCGACGAGCAGGCTGCCGACCTGAGCGCGCGCTATGCCAGCGGCCCGGCCTACAGCCTGGGGCCGCTGCGCATCAGCGGCCTGCGCCGCTACCCCGAGCAGATCATCCGCAACGTCAATCCCTTGAGCGAGGGCGAGCCCTATCGTGTCGAGCGGCTGCTGGAGTTCCAGCGCGCGATCCAGAACCAGCCGTACTTCTCCAATGTGCAGATCGACCTCGGCGAGCAGGGCGATGCCGTGCAGGGCCAGGAGAACAAGGTCGACCAGAACGCCGAGCGCGTCGTCGCGCCGGTGTATGTGCGGGTGCGCGAGTATCCGGCCCACCGGCTGTCGACCGGCGCGGGCTACACCACCGATACCGGCGCCCAGGTCGAAGGCCGCTATTCGTACTACAACCTGTTCAACCGCGCCTGGGTCCTCGACACCCAGGGGCGCCTCGAGCAAAAGCGCCAGTACGCCTTCGCCGAGGTCGCCATGCCGCCCGACAGCCGGACCTACCGCAACAGCGTCTACGGCAGCTACGAGCGCACCATCGACGTGGAAAGCACCGACCTGACCAGCCTGCGCACCGGCCTCAAGCGCTCGCGCTCGCGCGAGAAGTACGACACCACGCTCTCGCTGGACTACTACTACGACAACCTGCAGCCGTTCGGCCAGCCGCAGCAGCTCAGCCATGCGCTGGTGCCGGCCTTTGCCTGGGCGCGGCGCGACGTGGACAACCCGGTCTTTCCCCGGCGCGGCAACGTCATCAACACGCAGCTGGGCGTGGCCGCCAAGCACGTGCTCAGCGACGAGACCTTCTTCCGCGTCTACGGCCGCATCCGCCAGTACATCGCGGTGGGCAAGCGCGACCTGGTGGTGGCGCGGCTGGAGCTGGGCGCCGACATCACCCATGGCGACGTGACCAAGATCCCGGCCTCGCTGCGCTTTCGCGCCGGCGGCACGGACTCGATCCGCGGCTACAGCTACCAGTCCATCGGCACCCGCAACGGTGCCAGCGTGCTGCCGGCCAGGTACCTCGGCACGGCCAGCCTGGAATACCAGTACTGGTTCCTGCACGACTGGGGCATGGCGGTGTTCTGGGACACCGGCACCGCGACCGACAACCTCAGCGGCGTCAAGCTCTACAACGGCGTGGGCATCGGCGCGCGCTGGCGCAGCCCGGTCGGCCCGGTGCAGCTCGACGTAGCCTACGGCATCCAGGAGAAGCAGTTCCGCCCGCATATCTCGCTGGGGGTCGCATTCTGATGGCGATGCGCGAACCCGGCCGCAAAGGACCCGCCGCATGAGCATTCCCGACATGCCTCCGGTGCCCGCCCGCGACAATGCGCCGCCGCCGCCGCGCCCGGGCCGCCGGCGCCTGGGGCGCTGGCTGGCCTGGCTGGCGGCGCTGCTGTTGCTGGCGCTGGCGGCCGTGGTGCTGGCGGCGGTGCTGGCGTTGCGCACCGAGCCCGGCACGCGCCAGCTGTGGTCGCTGGCCACGCGGCTGTCGGCGGGCACCCTGTCCGGCAAGCTGGAGGGCGGCACGGTGGCGCACGGGCTGCGCCTGCGCGATGTGGTCTTCGCCAGCGGCGAGACACGCGTGACGGTGGACCGCGTCGAGGGCGACTGGTCGCTCGGCTGGTCGCCGGCGCGGCTGCACGTGAACTGGCTGCGCATCGGCGCGGTGACGCTGCGCCTGCCGCCGTCCGAGCCGGACAGCGCGCCCGCCACGCTGCCGAAGTCGCTCGAACTGCCGCTCGCGGTGGATGTGGATGTGCTCACGCTGGCGCGTCTGGCGCTGTTGCAGGGCCCGCCGGCCACGCCGGGCGAGATGGTGTTTTCCGACCTGGCTGGCGCGCTCCATTCCGACGGGCAGCGCCACCGCCTCAGCATCGACCGGCTGGTCACGCCCTACGGCAAGCTCGCCGCCAGCGCGCAGATCGCCGCGCAGGCGCCGTTCGCGCTGAGCGGCGCGGCTTTGCTCGAAGGCAGCTGGCAGAAGGAGTCGTTCGATATCAGCGCCAATGTGCATGGCTCGCTCGCCGCCTTGCGCGCGGAAGTGGACGCCAGCGGCGACCGCCTGCGCGGCCGCGCCGAGGCGGACCTGACGCCGTTCGGCAAGGTGCCGTTTACCCACTTGCTCGTCAACGGCGAGCACATCAACCCGCAGTTGTTCAGCCCTTCGGCGTTGCGTGCCAACCTGTCCGTGCATGCCGATCTGCGTCCGGTGGACGGTGCCGCGGCGTCGCCGGACCCGGCGGCGGCCGCATCGGCGCCGGCGGGTGTGGCCG